>SFER01000134.1 GCA_004557195.1 Bacteroidales bacterium
TTTTGCATTCCTCACTGGTATCACAAAGTTCTCACAACTAAGCATTTTTAGCGAATTGAACAATATTGCAAATGTGAGTATGGACGAAGAATATGCTGCCATTTGCGGTATCACAAAAGAGGAATTGGTTGAGCAATTTGCCGGTCATATTGATGCTTTGGCAGAAAAAATGGGTAAGACCCACGATGAGATGGTTGAAGAGTTGGCATATCGCTACGATGGCTACCATTTCACATGGCCTTCACCCGATATTTTCAACCCATTCAGCTTGCTAAATGCGCTTGGTCGTCAAAAATTAGACAATTTCTGGTTTGGGAGCGGCACGCCAACATATCTCATCGAGATGATGCGCAAATTCAATGTGCAGCCATCCGAACTCGGTCCGCAGAGCGTAGGGTCTTTGGGCTTTGATGCGCCTGCTGAGCGCCTTACAAGTCTCACACCATTGCTCTATCAAAGTGGATACCTCACCATCAAGGACTACGACTACGACATATTCACCTACACCCTTGATATTCCCAATAATGAGGTAAGAATCGGCTTGATGGAGTCGTTATTCCCGAAATATGTCAATGAAGACCCGGGTAAATGGAACCCACTCCTTGGTGGTATGAAAAAGTTGATAGTCAAGGACGATATGGATGGTGCAATTCGCTTCTTGCAAACTTTCCTTGACACCGTGCCTTATTGCGACAACGCCAATTCGGAGGGACACTACCAGCAGATGCTCTACATAATCTTCTCGCTGATGGGATTCTACCTCGATGTAGAGGTGCATACTGCCAAGGGGCGAGTGGATTTGGTTCTCCATGCTCCACAGGCACTTTATATCATTGAGATAAAGCTAAATAAATCAGCCGAGAACGCGATGGAGCAAATTGAGTTGAAGCAATACGACAAGCGCTTCGCGCTACTCAATCTCCCCGTGGTAAAAGTGGGAGTGAATTTCAGCACCGAAGCCCGCAACATCACCGACTGGACCATCACCGACCCACGGAAAAGCGAAAACGGATAGACGAATAATGAAATTAAAGATGATGAAAACCAAGACTATTTTTTATTCTATTATAGCGGTTGCGATGCTCCTGCTCTCGGGATGCGGAAGCGACAATTTCGAAATTGATGTGGCGCTCGATAACCTGGGCACCCAGAATCTGCGCTTTATCTATCCTGCCAACGATGCTCTCCACTCGATGTGGATGCCGGTGGTGGATGGAAAGTGCGCATTTCACGGCAGCAGCAAGGAATACACTGTAGTTGAAGTCTATACAGCCAAGCAGGTGTTTCTCACCTGTCTTGCAGTGAAAAACGGGCAGAAAGTGGAAATGCGCGGCGACTTCCTCAAGCCTTACACTATTGAATTGAGCGGCAACGACATCAACGAGGAGGTGTCGGAGGTGCTGAACCGCCACGCCGAGGAGTTTGCAGCCCAAAAATACGACAAAACCGATGCAGCGATAGAGAAATTTGCCGCCGAAAAGCGAAACGAGGCTCTCGCCACCGATATTCTCATTAAATATTACTACACCCGCCACAGCGATGCCGACTTGCTGCGGGTGGCACAGATGCGCAAGAGCGAATCGGTGCTGTTTAATGCCGAGGGGCGCGAGATGTTCTACTCCGAGCCGGAGAGTGAAAAGTCGCTCACCTCGTTTCTGCTCTATGACCAACGCTGCGACAGCATCACATCTTTCATTCCAAGCAATTCAAAAGTGTCGATACTATATTTCTGGGACAACGACAGCAGCAGCCGCAAGGATGTAATCAACGAACTCAAAAACCTGCGCAAAACCTATCCCAAAAGCGACCGCTTGCAGATTGCCGACATTGGCTTCTACAACGATTCAAGCGATTGGAAGAAGGTGGTGAAGACCGATTCGGTGAAATGGCAGCAATTTTGGGGAATTGGCGGCAGACTCAACAGCGAGGTGAAACGCATGGGCATCACCAAGGCTCCGGCATATCTCGTTGCCGACTCCACAGGGCGGATGCTCTATCGCGGAGAGTCGCTCGACGCTGCGTGTGCCAAAATCGACAGTATTTTAAAGCCTAAAAAACAGTAGAATTATCATGTTAGTGAAGACCTACGGTGCCGCAGTGCATGGCATCGACGCAATAATAGTTACAATTGAGGTGTCGGTTGACAGAGGAATAGGGTTTACCATCGTCGGGCTGCCCGATGCGGCTGTGCGCGAGAGCAACGAGCGCATTCGCACGGCGCTAAAGCACAACGACTACCCATTTCCGCGGCGAAACGTGGTGATTAACATGGCTCCTGCCGACATCAAGAAGGAAGGTTCGGCTTACGACCTCCCTCTCGCCATAGGAATTATGGCTGCCGACGAGAATCTGCCATCGGAGATGCTCGACAAATATATGATAATGGGCGAACTCTCACTCGACGGCTCACTGCTCCCTATCCGCGGCGCGCTCCCAATGGCTATTGAGGCTCGACGCCTCGGCTACAAGGGCTTTATCCTCCCCACCGCCAATGCTTCGGAGGCTGCTGTGGTTAATAACCTTGAAGTGTATGGTGTTGATAATATCACCCAAGTGATACGCTTTTTCAAGGGGGAGGAAACGCTCACTCCCACAATGGTTAACACCCGCGAGGAATTTGCCAAAGCCAGCGAGCACTACGATTTCGACTTCTCGGAAGTGAAAGGACAGGAAAACGTGAAGCGCGCTCTCGAAGTGGCGTGCGCCGGAGGACACAATGTTATACTCATCGGCTCCCCCGGCTCGGGAAAATCGATGCTCGCCAAGCGTCTCCCCTCCATCTTGCCGCCACTAAGCCTTCAAGAGGCTCTCGAAACCACAAAGATACACTCGGTAGCAGGCACGCTGCAACGCGGTGCCACACTCATGACCTGCCGCCCGTTCCGCTCGCCCCACCACACCATCTCCCCGGTGGCTCTCGTGGGCGGTGGCACAAACCCCACTCCCGGCGAGATTTCACTCGCACACAACGGCATTCTCTTCCTCGACGAGTTGCCTGAATTCAACCGGCAAGTGCTCGAAGTGATGCGCCAGCCGCTCGAAGACCGCCGCATCACCATCAGCCGCGCCAAATACAGCATCGAATACCCCGCATCGTTTATGCTCGTGGCATCGATGAACCCATGTCCCTGCGGCTACTACACCCACCCCACCAAGCGCTGTATTTGCCAACCCGGACAGGTGCAACGCTACCTCAACAAAATCTCCGGTCCGCTCCTCGACCGCATCGACATTCAAATAGAGGTGCAGCCGGTGCAATTCGACGACATGTCATCGACTGCGCCTGCCGAAAGCAGCAGCGAGATACGCCGCCGTGTGATTGCGGCGCGCGAGATACAGCAGGAGCGCTTCAAGCACGACACCGGAGTGCACTGCAACGCACAGATGAACACCCGACTCATAAAGAAGTATGCCATGCCAGAAGCGGCAGGACTTGCACGCCTCAAAGACGCCATGGAACGGCTGAGCATGAGCGCACGAGCATACGACCGCATCCTCAAGGTGGCACGCACCATTGCCGACCTCGCAGGAAGCGACACCGTGCTCGACGCCCATATCGGCGAGGCTATCGCCTACCGCAACCTCGACCGCTCCTCTTGGGGGCAAACATTCAGCATCCCATAAATTCGTTTGTAACCTAAACAACACCATGCAGATACTCCTTGCCGATGCCAAAATTATGCACGAGGTGCCCGTTGCCTCGCCTTTGCCGCTATCCGTGCCGGCATTTGACGACACCGCCCGGCGCATCGCCGATGAGATGTCGCGCTTCGACACCGCCGAAATGGCTGCCGCGCTCAAGTGTAGCGGCACAATAGCCGCCCAAAACCGCTTGCGCTTCGAGCAAATGCCACACGCGCCTCGCCACGCAGCCATCCTCACTTACAACGGCCATGCTTACAAGCATCTCAAGGCTGGCACTCTCGATGCCGAGGCTCTGAGTTTCGCGCAGCGGCATGTGTGGATAACCGGATTCCTTTACGGAGTGCTGCGTCCGCTCGACGGAATCGTCCCCTACCGCATGGAACAAGGCATCACACTCGACGCCACCGGCGGGATGCCGGTGAACCGTTTTTGGCGCGCCACAGGAGGTGGCACGCAAATCGTGCTCGACAGCGTTGCAGCCGACGACGGTGTGCTCATCCACCTCTCTACATCCGAATTTGAAAGCATCTTCGACATGAAGCGGCTCTCCTCCGAGGCTCGATTGGTGCAGCCGATGTTCTATGTGAGCACCGGCGGACGGCTTGCGGTGCAAGCGGTGTGGGCAAAGGCGTGCCGTGGCGCTATGTTACGCTACATTATCGACAACCGAATCTACAACCCCACCCTCCTCGCAGGATTTGACTACGAAGGTTTCCACTTCGCTCCCGGTGCAGGCGACGACCTACACCCATGCTTCATCAAAGAAAAATAAAAAAAATTGCACCCCCGATTTAACCTTTTGGCTTTTCCTCGTTCTAATAGACAAAGCAAGGATGAATGACTCTCGCCGACAACGACAATATAGTGAGATTGCTCAAGAGCAGCGACACCCGCGACCAAGGGTTTAGACTTCTGCTCAAGGAATATGGAGACACCCTCTATTGGCACATCCGCCGTATAGTCGTGAATCATGACGATGCCGAGGACGTGATGCAGGAAACCGCAATCAACATCTATCGCCACATCGACAAATTCAACGAGGCAAGCACGCTTGTAACGTGGATCTACCGCATCGCCACCAACGAGAGCATCCGATGGCTCAACCGCCGCGCGGGATGGTTCAGTTCGATAGACTCGGTGTCGCCGACTCTCTATCAAGAACTCACCACCGAGGCTTCGCCCGACAGCGAAAAGATAGAATTGCTGTTCCAAAAGGCGCTGCTCTCGCTCCCCACTCAGCAACGCATAGCTTTCAATATGCGCTACTACAACGAGCTGAGTTACGAAGAAATTGCAAAAATCACCGGCAAAAATGTAAATACGTTGAAGACCAACTACCATTTTGCCGTTGAAAAAATAAAAAAAGTACTTAAAGAGAATGTGTTATGAACAGTTTTGATTCGTTAAACAAGAGAATGCCTCTCAAGGAGACTCCCGAATACATCTCGGGGCTTGTGGATAGATGCGCCGAAAACGCCATCGCTCACGCCTCTCTAAGCCGCGCAGGAATTATGCGAAGGGTGTATGTCGCAACTGCCGCCGCGGCTGCCATTTTAGCCGGTGTGCTTCTCTGGCACTTCAACGAATCGGCTTCGCTCGACCAGGCTGAAATCATTGCCGCATCGCCCGACCTCGACACGGTGCTCAATTCGCTATCCTACGAGGAAACGCAAGCTCTTTACACCTACTCCGTCGATGAAATTCCGGAATATTAATCACATATAGTTAATCATTAAAACACCAGTAAGCAATGAAACGATTTATTTTAATATTCACAGCATTCGCACTCACCGCTTCGGCTTTGTGTGCACAAAGAAAAATCGACCCCGCTAAAGCGGAAGAAGTTTTCAACGCTAAAGTTAAATACATGCAAGAGCAACTGCTCCTCACACCCGAGCAGACCGAGAAATTTATCCCCATCTACAAGGAGTTTCTCAACGAAGTGCGCGAAATAAAGCGTCCTGCCAAGCCTCAAAAAGAGGATGAGATTAAATCGGTGGACGAGGCAGCTCAGGTAGTAATCGACCGCATCAACTACCACCGCGCTGTGCTCGATGCGCAGGAAAAATGTATTGGCAAACTTAAAAGTGTGCTCACAGCGCCACAACTCATGAAGTTCCTCAAATGCGAGAAAGCAATGCAGTCGAAAATCTCACGATTCAAAGACGGCAAGCGCCCCGGGAAAAAACATAGCAAGGGTGGCATAAATAAAAAATGCAACAATAACGTGCCTTCATGCAATAAAACACCTTCATCAAACTAATAAAACAACAGTTTTTTCATAGATAAATATTTGATTGTTTTTTTGAGTTGATGCC
>SFER01000135.1 GCA_004557195.1 Bacteroidales bacterium
TTTTGAAATCGACGACGTCAAAGTTGTCGATTAGTACGTCCGGTAGGATCTCTCGAAGTAGTTTTATATGTTCCATGGTGCAAAGATAACACTATATTCATGACACGCCCCCGCCAACCGGAAATATCCGCTGTCCCGCAATCACCTCGATTTCGACCAAAGCCGATTTGGGGAGTTGCTTCACTGCCACTGCCGAGCGTGCCGGAAATGGTTCGCAAAATTCCCGGGCATACACTTCGTTCATTTCGCCGAACAGCGACATATCGGCGAGGAAAACCGTTGTTTTCACCACATTGTCGAGTGTGGCGCCTTGCGATGTGAGTATTGCCTTCACGTTGGCGAGCGATTGTTCGGTCTGCGCTTTGATTCCTTGCGGCATTTCGCCTGTTGCGGGGTTTACGGGAATCTGTCCCGAGAGGAAGAGCAGGTTGCCCACCTTCACTCCGTGGCTGTATGGTCCGATAGCTGCGGGAGCGTCTTTTGCGATGATTACTTCTTTCATATTGTTGAGAATTTGGGTTGTACAAAGTTGTGTGGAATCAGGTTGAAAAAATAAATCCGGCTACCCTCACGAGCCACCGGATTTCTAACCTATGATTCACTTATTTGTTGTTGTTGTTGCCTTTGTTATCGTATCGGTTTGTATTCCACAAATGCCTCGATAGCCTCGTAGGAAGCAAGACCGAGGTTGGAGTAGAGCTGTGCGGTGCCGCGATTGCGTTCTTCGGCGCGTTGCCAGAAGAGGCGTTCGTCGTCGCCGAGGAATGGAGCGTTCTCCATTTGCGACTGGTGCTTGAGGATTGAGTTGCGTTTGAATCTCAATTCTTCGGGGCTGATTGGCACAGCCATCTCGATGTGGTCGATTTCCCATTCCGCCCATGCGCCGCGATACATCCAGATGCGGCAGTCTTTCATCCATTCATCGTCGAGACATTCATCGATAGCTGCAAACACGGCATCGGTGCACACGCGGTGAGTTCCGTGGGGGTCGGCGAGGTCGCCGGCGACGAAAACCTGGTGTGGTTTCACGTCGGTGAGCAGTTGCTTGATGATATCGACATCGGCGCGCGAGAGGTCACCTTTTTTAATAGTGCCGGTCTCGTAGAATGGAAGTGCGCAGAAGTGTACATGGTCTTTGGGTATTCCGATGTAGTTGCAGGCGGTTGAAGCCTCGCACTGGCGGATAATACCCTTGAGATATCTGATTTCGGGAGAATCGATGTCACCGGCATTCTTGTTGGCGATGTAGGTGTGAACTGCGTCGCTGTTTTTGTGGAATTCCGGGGTGTCGAAACCGAATTTCTTGCAGATTTTATCCATCACCATGATGTAGCGCATAGTGTCTTCGTCGCCAACGGCGATGTTGCCCGAAGTTTGGTAAGCCACATGCACATCGTGTTTCTGGTCAACGAGTCTCTTGAGAGTGCCGCCCATCGAGATTACATCATCGTCGGGGTGGGGGCTGAACACAATCACACGTTTTGGATAAGGGTTGGCGCGCTCGGGACGATAAGTGTCGTCGGCATTCGGCTTGCCACCCGGCCACCCGGTGATAGTGTGCTGGAGGTCGTTGAAAATCTTGATATTTACGTTGTATGCCGAGCCATAGATAGCGAGGAGTTCGCTCAATCCATAGTCGTTATAATCTTTGTTGGTGAGTTTGAGAATCGGTTTGCCGGTTTGCTGGCAGAGCCAAACGATAGCGCGACGGATGAGTTTGTCGTTCCATTCGCAAGAAGTAACCTTCCATGGGTGGCTAATGCGAGTGAGCATTTCGGCGGCGGGGAGATCGACCACAAATTTGGCATTTCGGTGCATTTGCAGGAACGAAGCCGGGATGAGGTCGTTCATTTTTCCTTCGACCGATTTTGCAACGATGTCGGCAAAGCTTTCACCGCAAGCCACACAAATCACGCGCGAAGCGGCGATGATGTTAGCGATACCGAGAGTGAAAGCGGTAACCGGGGTGAGGTCGCTACCACGTTCAGCAACGAGGCGACGACGAGAGTCGTTGCTCAGATACATGAGTCGGCAAGGAGTGCTCAACTGCGAGCCCGATTCGTTGTAGGCGATGCTGCCGGTGTCACCGAGGCCGCACACCACGAGGTCGATACCGCCACACAATTCGATTTGCGCCTCATATTCGCGACACATAGCGTGCACATCGTTGATAGAGGTGTTGATGTCGAAGAGATATATGTTGGAAGTGGGGATATTCACCTTGTCGAGGAGGTTTTCTTTGAGGCGTTCGTGGTTGTTGACAAAACTGCCATCGCCTTGAGAATAGATTTCGCTGAGAGCGAAAACGATAACCTTGCTGAAATCCACTTTCCCCTCCTTGTAGAGTTTTACAAGTTCGGCATAAGCCGGAAGGACAGCGTTGCAAGCATCGAGAGCCACCACGCAACGACCTTTGCGGTTAACGTTTTTGGCAATCACCGAAACGATATCATCGGCGACATATTCAGCCACGTCCACTGAGGATTCAACAACTTTGGTGTACACCTTTTCATTGCGGGTGAGAGCCGCCAATTCCACTTCACCTGAAGGCGCGTAGTAGCGTTTCGGGATACGGTCAAGTTTGATTTGTGAACTAAGATTTGTTTTCATTGCGGTTAGGTTGCTTTTCTATCATGGCAAAATTACAAAAGATATTTCATAGGAAAAACAAAACAAGGGGATAAAAGTGCGTCATTTAATATATTTTTGTATTCATTAATAGATTTTGCGATAGATTTTGCGGCAGAGGGGGTAATGATTTGTGATAGTTGGTGTTGCAATCCGAGATATGAATTTGATTTTAAAACAAAAAGATTTTAAAATGATTTGGTAATAGATAATATTTTCAGTAACTTTGCCGAAAGAAAGAACACAATTAATCAAAGACAATCATGAGACTAATTATTGAACCTAATTATGACAAAGTATCGGAATGGGCAGCAAATTTTGTGGCATCGAGAATAATTGCCGCTAACCCCACTCCGGAGAAACCTTTTATCCTCGGTTGCCCCACCGGCGGGTCGCCGCTGGGCATGTATCGTCGTCTTATCGAATTGAACAAGAAGGGCGTGGTATCGTTTGCCAATGTGGTTACCTTCAACATGGACGAGTATTGCAACCTTCCGCAAGACCATGAGCAGAGTTACCATTCTTTCATGTGGAACAACTTCTTCTCCCACATCGACATTAAGAAGGAAAATGTGAACATTCTCAACGGCAACGCCGCCGACCTTGAGAAAGAGTGCGCCGATTTTGAAGCAAAAATCAAATCATACGGAGGCATCGACCTCTTTATGGGTGGTGTAGGTCCCGATGGACACATCGCATTCAACGAGCCGGGTTCTTCGCTCACCTCAAGAACAAGAATCAAGACCCTCACCCAAGATACAATCATCGCCAACTCTCGTTTCTTCAACAACGATGTAAATCTTGTGCCGAAGACAGCCCTCACAGTGGGCGTAGGCACAATTTGCGATGCCAAGGAGGTTATGCTCATCGTCAACGGACACAACAAGGCTCGCGCTTTGCAACATGGTGTTGAGGAGTCGGTAAGCCACATGTGGACAATCAGCGCATTGCAGATGCACCCACATGCAGTCATCATCGCCGATGAGGATGCCACTGCCGAACTCAAGGTTGCAACCTACAAGTATTTCAAAGATATTGAGAGCGCCAACCTTGACCCTGCAACTCTTTTGAAATAATATTTCTTGAAACAATATGAGCGAGAATTGCAGCATCCTCCAAGGTAGCCGCTTCTCGCTACTTTTTTAACTCCCTTTCTAATATCATACCTTATGTATAGACTATTCTTAATGCTCCTCTTTGCGACGGTGAGCCTCATCGCAACTGCGCAATCGTGGATAAGAGTGAACCAGATGGGTTATCTTGTCAACGACAAGAAAGTGGCTGTGATGGTGATGCTTGAAGAGCAAGCCGTGAACACGTTTGAAGTTATAAACATCGACACTCGCCGCAGTGTTAAGTTAAAAACCGTAAAAAACATTGGTGCAAGCAGTCCGTTCAAGGCAACTGCAAGGCTCGATTTCTCCGAAATCACCACCCCCGGCATCTATATTATAAAAGTGGGCGATGTAGAGTCTCGCAAGTTTCGCATCGGCGACGATGTGTATGCCGACAGCCAGGAAATACCACTTTATTACATGCGTCAAAACCGCTGTGGCTATAATCCGTTTCTCAAAGACAGTTGCCACACCCACGACGGCATAATCGTGCTTCACCCCACCCGTAGCGGTGAGAAAATCGATGTGGTAGGAGGCTGGCACGATGCGAGCGACTATCTGCAATATGTAACCACCTCGGCCAATGCCACCTACGAAATGATGTTTGCCTATCTCGGTGCACCCGAAGTGTGGCGCGACGACTACAACTCCGCCGGCGACAAGGGCGGCAACGGTGTGCCCGACATCCTCGATGAGGCACGCTGGGGGCTTGAATGGCTTGTGAAAATGAATCCCGACAGTGCCACCTTCTTCAACCAGATTGCCGACGACCGCGACCATCGCCTTGCCGTGCTCCCGCAGAACGACCTTGTGGATTATGGCTGGGGCGAAGGAAATGGGCGTCCGGTGTATCCTTGCAGCGGCACGCCATACGGCTTGTATAAAAACAAAAACGACAGCAAAGGACTTGCCTCTTCGGTGGGCAAATTTGCCTCTTGTTTCGCCCTTGGCGCAGATATCTTCAAGAATATAGACCCCCAATTTGCCGCCTTGCTCCGTTCCAAAGCCGGAAACGCCTATGAGGTGGCGGCAGCCAATCCCGGAGCGTGCCAAACAGCCCCGTGTGTTTCGCCATACTACTATGAAGAGGACAACTGGGCTGACGACATGGCTCTTGCCGCGATGCAGATGTATCGCTCCACCGGCGAGCGCCACTATCTCGCCGACGCTGTGGATTACGGACGCCTCGAGCCGGTGAATCCGTGGATGGGCGCCGACTCGGCTCACCACTACCAGTGGTATCCTTTCATCAACCTCGGACATTATTATCTCGCGGTGCAGAACGACAAGCGAGTGCGAGCCGAGTTTGTGCGCAATATGCGTTCCGGACTTCAGCGTGTTGCCGAGCGTGCCGACGGGAATCCTTTCCTCAACGGAATCCCCTTTATCTGGTGCTCCAACAACCTCACTGTGGCATTTGTAACCCAGGCAATGCTCTACCGCGAAATCACCGGCGACGACACCTATCTCGAAATCGAGACAGCCATGCGCGACTGGCTTTTCGGTGTGAATCCCTGGGGCAAGTGTATGATAATCGGGCTCCCCGCCGACGGCGACTATCCCACCGACCCCCATTCGGCACTCTCAAACCTCAATAACTACCCGATTACCGGCGGACTCGTAGATGGACCGGTATATACCAACATTTTCCGCTCCCTGCGTGGCGTAACCCTCCGAAACGCCGACCGCTATGCGCCTTTCCAGGGCGATAATGTGGTGTATCACGACGACTACAGCGACTATTCTACCAACGAGCCGACAATGGATGGCACGGCATCTACCACCATAATGCTGTCGCGTCTTGCCCGCAAGGCTCTGAAATTAAAATAATGATTACCGACGCTACACAATTCAATTCCCTCAAGGACTACCTCGACCGGGAGGCGGAGCGAATCAACTCCACCGATTTCATCGCTGCCGACCCCGTTCAGTTCCCGCGCCGATTCGAGCGTCTGCAGGATATCGAGATAGCATCTCTATTATCTGCCACTATCGCATGGGGCAACCGCAAAATGATTTGCAACAACTGCGAGAAAATGCTCGTGATGATGGACAACTCGCCGCTCGACTACACCCTCGACGGCGCATTCGAGCAACTCCCCGACGAGATGAACATCCACCGCACATTCTTCGCCCGCGATTTCAAATACTATCTGCGCGGCGCTCAATCTACCGCCGCTATGGCTCGCTCAACGATTTTGCCGCGGCGATAGGGGCGGGCAAAAGCGACACCCCATCGTGGCATCTTGTAGAAAATATGCGCCAACTGTTTATCGAGGCAAATGATGGGGCTGAAAACTCCCGCGCCCTGCCATCGCATCTCGAAAACACCGCCCTCAAGCGCATCAACATGGCATTGCGTTGGCTTGTGCGCAACGATGGCATCGTTGACATGGGGGTGTGGAACGCAATCAAGCCCTCCCAACTCTTCATCCCGCTCGATGTGCATGTGGGAAACACCGCCCGTGCCTTGTCGCTTATCGACCGCCGTGCCAACGACAAGCGCACTGTGCTTATGCTCACCGAAATCTTGCGGAAAATGCGTCCCGACGACCCTGTAATCTATGAT
>SFER01000001.1 GCA_004557195.1 Bacteroidales bacterium
GCAATGGTTGTGAGAAATGTTGGATGGGATGCTAATGGTACTTCACCAAGCAATTCAGGTGGCGCATTTAACACTACTTATTATTGTGAAAATATCCCCACCGTGGCAAACGCTTCTGCAGGGCAACTCTATCTCGAAACTTCATTCGGTGTACGTCCTATAACTCTCACAGGTTATTACAAATATAAATTGTGCGACGCCAAGCTCGATGAGACCGAAAAAGCCAAAGTTACCGTTACAGTGTATGACAGCAGCAATGCGGTTGTAGGTGTAGGCAGCGTAGAGCTTGGTGCTCAGGCCAACTATACTCAATTCAATGTGCCTGTTACCTACTCGGTGCTCAAAAAGGCTAACAAAATTAAGATTATGATTACGTCGTCAAATCGTGCTGAAGGTTCGGTTAAGGTTTCCGACCACCTCGGTGAACGTGAAGCCTCGAAATATGGTGCTATCCTCACCGTCGATAATCTCTCATTCTCTTACAAATAAAATAGCAAGCAATGAAACAGACAATTAAAATATTTCTTTTGGGAGCGATTGCGGCATTGTCGATGACAAGTTGCGACGACCCGGTGTATCCCAATATCGACAATGGCGAGGGATTCGGCACCGGTTCACTCAAAACAGCCTCCCTTTCGGTTTCTGTCCTCAATAGCGAGGAGGTGCTCGAAAGCCGCGCCGGTGTTGATGTGAGCAATTTCACTGTGAAAATCATCAACGAGGCAGGCGAAACCGTCAACACATGGCTTTATAGCAAAATGCCCGAAATTGTAACACTCAACGTGGGCAAATACACACTCGAGGTGTATAACGAGGAGTGCAAAGACGCAGATTGGGATTCTCCCTACTACTACGCCACCAAGGAGTTCACCATCGCGAAAAACGATGTTTCCACCATTGGCGAAGTGGTGTGCAAACTTGCCAATGTGAAGGTGTCGGTGAAATATTCCGATGCTCTCAAGGCAGCACTCGGCGATGATGTGAATGTCAACGTGGTTGTGGGCAACCAATTCTCGCTCGACTACAAATATGGCGAGGAGCGCGCAGGTTTCTTCCGCTATATCGAAGGCAGCAGCACTCTCGTTGCCACTTTCTCGGGTACTGTTGAAGGCTATTATATCAGCGACTACAAAGTGATTTCGGATGTTGCCCCCGGACAGCACCGCATCATCACATTCTCGCTCAAAAGCACCCCCGACACCCCCGACGAGAGCGGTTCGATTGGAAACACCGGTCTTTCGCTCGACTTCAGCGTGGATAAAGTTGACCTCACTCTCGACAATCCGGTTACCGAAGACCCTGTAGATCCCGACGATATGCTCGAACTCGGCGAACAAGCACTCTCGTTCACCAACGTGGCAGGCAGCAAGACCGTTACCATCACCTCTACAGGCGATTGGACCGCTACAAGCAACGCTTCGTGGTGCACTGTGGCTCCCGCTTCGGGTGCAAAAGGCACAACCACTGTAACTGTTAATGTTACTGAAAACGAAAGTATGGAATCGGGTCGCTCGGCTGTCGTTACATTCCGTATGGGCGATGTTGAGACCGAACTCACTGTAACTCAGGCTCCGAAACCCGACGAGACTGCTCCGACAATCACCAGTGAGACTCTCGACCTCTCGAGCGTGAACAACTACACCGAAAGCCTCGTTGCCAAGGTGCTCATCAATGCCCCCAACGGCATTGCCAACCTCAATGTGGTTATCAATTCCGAGACACTTACTCCTGCCGAGCTCGAATCGGTTGAACTTTGCGACAGATTCGACCTCGTAGATCCTCAATATCCTTCCAACAGTCCTTACAACGGCAATCCCGATTATGCCGGTGTGCTCAACACCAAACTTTCAGCCCTCGGATTCCCGACACAATCTAATGTGGCAGGACAGACATCACTCGAATTTGACATCACCGGCTTCTTGCCTATGCTTAAAGCACTCGGCTCGGGTCAAAGCAACTTCGTTCTCGAAGTAGTTGATACCAAGCGACAAATCGTATCGGCAGCAATCCGTATTAACATTCCTGAATGATTATGAAGAAGTTAATTTATAATATAGCACTGGTGGGTCTCCTCGCAGGAGGCCTCACCTCCTGCCAATCCGACAAACTCGGAGAGGGGCAAGGCAAGGTTACATTCACTCTGTCGCTCGATGATGATGTGAAACTCTATTCACGCGCCGCAGCCGAAAACTCCGAAGAATTGGCTAAGAACTGCACAATCTATGTATATAACTCAGCCGAGACACTTGTGCGCAAGTATCACGGAATAGATGAAGTGCCTGCCGAAATATGGCTCGTGAGCGACAACTACCGCGCCGAGGCTTGGGCAGGAAAGAAAACCGCCGCTTCGTTCACCGACAAGTATTACCGCGGCGTGCAGCCTTTCACTGTGTCAAACGAAGGCACTCAGACAGTGGCTATCAACTGCACCGTGGCAAACACCGTGGCTTCGGTGAACATGACTCCCGAGGCTGCCGCCATGCTTGCCGACTACACCGTTACTATCGGCAATGCCAAAGGCTCGCTCGACTTCGATGCCACTAACACCGATGCCAAAGGCTACTACATGATGGGCAACAACGAGACTTCGCTCACATGGACCCTCACCGGTACTCAGCCCAACGGCACTATCTACTCGCAAGAGGGCACTATCGACAATGTGAAGGCTGCAACAGAATACCGCCTCACATTCAAATACAACGGCGTTGATACCGAAATCGGTGGTGCGATGTTCACTGTTACTGTCGATGAAAGCACTATTGACATCGAGGACAACATCACAATCATGGCGGCTCCGCGCATCACTTGCTCGGGCTACAACGACTTCAAGGAGCCTGTGGTGCTTGAGAAGAACCAGTTCCGCCAGGCTGTTATCTATGTGTCGTCGCCCACTCAGTTGAGCGCGTTGAAGATTTCTTCGGAAGCATTTACAACCAAATTCGGGTTGTCATACAACAGTTACAACTTCAACCTCATGGACGAAAGCGCAAAAGCCGAACTCGCAGCCAAGGGTATCACTCTCACCGATGCCACTCCTGCCGATGCCAATGGCGGCTCGCTTGCAAAACTCATCTTCACCAAGGACCTCCTCAACAGCAGCCTTAACGAGAATGGCGAATACACCATCACTATCGAGGCTACCGATGCCCGCAGCACCGACGCTTCGTTGTGCAAGACCAGCACCGCAGTGTGGAACATTGAGGTAACCGATGCCTACCTTATGACTTCCGATGCCGCATTTGCCGATGTTAAGCAATATTCCGCTACCATCCGTGGCACAATCCTCAAAGACGCAGCCACAGGCATCAAGTTGCAGTATATCGAAGACGGCGGTTCTGTTTGGAACGATGTAGAGCCTACAATCGAAGGTACCGCGCTTTCGGCAAAACTCACCGGCTTGACACCGCTCACAACCTATCGTTTCCGCGCAATTTGCAACGAATACACAGCCAAGGAGAAGACATTCACTACAGGTAGCGCAATGCCACTCACAAATGGTGGATTTGAAGACTGGTTTACCGATAGCGACGATGCGCTTGTTCCATCTGCCGGCTCGGGCAGCAACCTCTTCTGGGATTGCGGTAACCACGGCTCAATCACGTTGAACGTGAACATTACCAACCCCGAGACTTCATTCGTTCATGGTGGCTCCAAGTCGATAAAGATGTCATCGAAATATGTCAACCTTGCAGGTATCGGTAAGTTTGCCGCAGGTAACGCATTTATAGGACAGTATCTCGCAACCAATGGTACTGATGGTATCCTCGGTTTCGGACGTCCGTTCACATCACGTCCCAAGGCACTCCGTGGATATTGCCGCTACATCTCTAAGGCTATCGACAACATCACGAACGATGGTAAGAGCAACGGCGCTGTTAAGGGCGAGAACGACCGTGGTATCGTGTATGTTGCAATGTTTGACGGAACAACCGACACATACACCTACAAGGGCAACCCCTACACATGGCCTATGGTAATCCGCACCAAGAACAAAGAGCGTCTCTTCAGCAAAACCGATGAGCGCGTGATTGGTTATGGTGAAATAATCTGGACCGAATCGACAGCCGGCGAAAATTGGATTCAATTTGAAGTGCCCATCACCTACAACCGGGATGTCAACCCGAGTGCTATGCTCATCGTTTGCTCGGCAAGTTATTGGGGCGACTTCTTCACCGGTGGCGACGGCAGTACGCTCTATCTCGACGACCTCGAACTCGTTTATGAATAACAATCTTGTCTCATAAATACCAAGTACTTGCGCGGCAGCGGCAAAAGGCAGCCGCGCAAGTTTTTTTCAAATACGGTAGCAATTTGCACAGCATTGCTATTTTTAGTATTTTTGCAAAACAATTAGTATAACATCTTTTATGAATGTAATTTCTAAGGCTATGTGTTCCATCATGCTCATCACCTCGATGGTAATGGGCACGGCAAATGCCATAGCACAGGAAAAAACAGAGAAAGTGTTTGGAGATTACACATTTGTCCCCAAAGGACAGTGGGTAGCAGGCTTGAGCGCATCGTTCAGCCAAAGCAACAACAATAATTATCAGTTTCTTATAGTGGAGAACATCAGCGGCAACACTTATTCAATGAAGGTTAGCCCGATGTTTTGCTATATATTCAAAGACAACCTCGGTATAGGTGGCAGATTCGGCTATTCCCGCTCGCGTACTAAATACAACAGCGCCGACTTGATTCTCGACACCGAAACCAGTTACGAAGTTGAAAACTACTACAGCATCAACCAGACATTCTCGGGAATGGGCATTTTCCGCACCTATATCCCGCTGGGTCATCAAAATCGCTTCGCTCTGTTCAACGAGGTGCAACTCGAATTTGGCTACGGCGAGTCGAAACTCACAAAAGGTCTCGGCACCGACTTTAGCGGCACATTTCAACGCAATTACTCGGTGAACCTCGGTTTGTGTCCCGGAATGGTGATGTTCCTCAACAACTACTCGGCTATCGAAGTGAATGTGGGTGTACTCGGTTTCGGATACACACACACCAAATCCACTACAGACCAAATATATGTGGCAAACCTCAAAACCCGGTCTGCCAATTTCAAAGTGAACTTATTCTCCATCTCGTTTGGAGCAGTGTTTTACCTATAACCGCCCGGCATCATGAAGAAAACAGTTTCACTCCTTATTCTGACAATTATCACGGCACTCTCGGTGCGCGCTGTCGATGAACTCCCCAACATCCCGGGGCTGTATCGCGGCGACCTGCCCGAATTTATCGAGAGAGCCGACACTATACTCCCGGGACTCGAAGACGGGCTGCGCAGAGTGGTCATCAATGGCGACACCGCAGATATTGTTATCCCCGGAAAGAACCTCGGCAGATACGACCGCGGACTGTTCAACTATCTGTTTGTGCCCAAAAAACAGTGGGCATTCGGTCTCACAGTGTCGTATGGCGAACTCACCTCGGAGGATTTGCGGCTGTTTGACGTTCTCGGCGACCTCGATGTCAAAGGCAGCGCATTCTCCATTCGCCCCTATGTGAGTTATTTCTTTGCCAACAACTCCTCGATAGGTATGCGCCTCAGTTATGTGCGCAACAACCTCGACCTCAGCTCGATGGATGTAGATTTTATCGACGACTTGAGTTTCTCGCTCAAAGGGATACTCTACAACACCGAGAGCTACTCGGCATCTATCTTCTATCGGCACTATTTCGGACTCGATGCGTCGAAACGCTTCGGCGTGTTCAACGAGGTGGACCTCTCGTTCTCAAGCGGCAACGGCCAGTTCCGCCGTGTATATGACGGCGAGCCTCGCGACACCCGCACCAACACTGTGGAGGCGCGTCTCAACTTTTCGCCCGGATTGAGTGTGTTCATAATGGACAATGTGAGTTTCGACGTGTCGTTTGGTGTACTCGGATTCTATCTCAAAAACGAAAAACAGAAGACCAACGGGACGAACGAAGGCTCTCGATTCTCGAGCGGTGCCAATTTCAAGGTGAACCTCTTCAATATCAATTTCGGAGTGTCGGTTCACATATAATCAAGCGATATTATGAAGCGAAATATTCTGTTACTTGCAATATCAGTGTTGTTTTTGGTGGGCTGCATCAAAAACGACATCCCATATCCGATGATTCAGGTGGATTTTCTCTCGATTTCTGCTGAAGGCGAATCATCGCCTGCGACTATCGACACCAAAAAACTTATCGTAACCCTCAATTTTCCCGAGCAAGCCGATATCGGGAAGGTGAAAATAACTGATTTCAGCATCACCGAGGGCGCAACACTTCTGTCGCCCGACACCGCTGAAACGCTCGACCTTCGCACCGGCAATGTAAAGGCTGTGCTGAGCCTGTATCAGAACTATGAGTGGACCATCACCGCCAATCAAGAGATAGAACGCTATTTCACCGTAGAAAACCAGGTGGGCGCGAGCGTAATCGACGTGCCCGGCAAGCGCGTGGTGGCTTATGTCTCTAAAAACACCGACATCTCGAGGCTCAAAGTGCTTTCGCTCAAACTCGGTCCTGCCGACATCTCCACTTATCTCCCCGAAGCCGAGGGGAAATACTGCGACTTCAACGACCCGATAATAGTATTTGTCGATTATCATGGTGTGCGCGACCGCTGGACGCTCTATGTGAAGCGTTCCAATAGCGATGTGAGCACCGACCGCGTAGATGCCTGGACCAGCGTGGCGTGGGCTTACGGCTCGGGTCAGGATGGTTATGACAACGGATTTGAATATCGCAAGACAAGCGACACCGAGTGGACCCGCGTTCCCGCAGAGTGGGTAACGCATAAAGGTGGTGCATTCACGGCTCGAATAATCCATCTCGAACCGCTCACAGAATACTCGGTGCGTGCCTATTCAGGCTCAAACTATGGCGGCGAGACAATCTTCACCACCGCTGGAATGCTCGAAATCCCCAATGCGTCGTTTGAAGACTGGACTCTCGATGGCAAACAGTGGAATCCGTGGATATTGGACAAAGACAAGTTCTGGGACACCGGCAACCGCGGCGCTACCACGCTCGGCGACAGCAATAGCGTTCCCACCGACGAAGGCTACAAAGGAAAAGGCGCGTTGCTCCAAACCAAGTTTGTGGGCATCTCCATTGTGGGGAAACTCGCTGCCGGAAATATCTACACCGGAGATTTTATCCGTGTCGATGGCACCAATGGCATACTTAATTTCGGGCGCGAATTCACCGGGCGTCCCACTCGCCTCCGCGGTATGTTCAAGTATTCCACTTCGCCGATAGCCTACACAAGTACGGAATATTCCCATTTGAAAGGGGAGCCGGACACCGCCAGCATATACATTGCACTCACCGACTGGGCGCAGCAGTTTGAGATACGCACAAATCCCAAGAACCGCCAGTTGTTCGACCCCAAAGACGATGCCGTGATAGCCTATGGCGCATTGCAATACGGCTATGATGTACCGGAATACACCGAGTTCAAGATCGACCTTGAGTATCGCTCGACATCTCGAGTGCCACGCTACATCGTCATCGTGGCATCGGCAAGCAAGTATGGCGATTTCTTCACCGGTGGCGCCACAAGCACTCTGTGGCTCGATGAACTCCAATTAGACTGGGACTACGACCAATAGCAGCGGCGCTATTGCTCCAAGTTTAGGCGTAATTGCCGTAACGCCTCGGCTGCCGATTCGTTTTGGTCGAGCAGCGTTACAAACTTTGAGCCGATGATTGCTCCGGAGGCGTTTGCCATTGCCGATGTCAGCGTCTGGCGATTGCTAATTCTTGTGAGCGCCTGTGTGGTTCAAGCCCTCACGCTTTAGATAGATTTGTGCCCTATAGCGCTCACTTAGTCGCTTGGCAAAGTAAAGCGGTGACGGACTCCCGCCCGTCGTCGCAGCGGCGGCAGAATTTGTATTAATATACGTTAAGTGGTTTGGTGCTATGAGTTGGATTTCGTACCTTTGTTTGTAAATACTCATTTGATTTAATCTCTAAATTATACACTATGAAAAGATTTCTTTATCTGTTTTTGTTCTGCTGCATTGCTGTTATCAGTTATGCCGGCACACCTGTGAAAATTCTCGCTATCGGAAATAGTTTCTCGGAAGACGCTATTGAACAAAATCTCAACGAGTTGGCTTCGGCTGCGGGGTATTCAACGATTATCGGCAACCTCTACATCCCGGGTTGCTCGCTGGAGCGCCACTATGACAATGCGGCGCGCAATATCGGCGATTACCGCTACCGCAAAATCGGGGTTGATAACGTAACGGTAGAAACTAACAAGGTAGCTCTTGAGACTGCCATCGGTGATGAGAAGTGGAATTATATCAGCCTGCAGCAGGCAAGCCATTTCTCCGGTTTGTGGAACACCTACGAGCCTTATTTGCATGAGTTGGTAACTTATATCCACAAGTTGGCACCACAAGCCAAGATTGTGTGGCACCAAACATGGGCTTATGCTCAAAACTCCGACCACAGCGGATTTAAAAACTACGCAGGGAGCCAAAAACAGATGTATGATGAGATAATGAAATGTTCGCAGCGCGCTGTGAATGAGGAAGGCTTTGATATTATAGTGCCCAACGGCACTGCCATGCAGAATGCACGCACCACATTTATTGGCGACAACATCACTCGCGACGGTTATCACCTCAACTTGGTGTATGGCAGATATACAGCCGCGTGCACCTGGTTTGAGGCGATTTTCAAGAAATCGGTCGTTGGGAATAGTTACGCCCCCAAGGTGATGAGCCGCGAGTTGATTCGCGCGGCACAGACTGCGGCACACAATGCTGTGAGCAATCCCTATTCGGTAACCGAGGAGAAGCGGAAATAGCAGGTTTTCAACCACCTCTCTGTTAAGCGAATGGAGAGGTGGTTGTCATAGAAAAGTGGAAATTTTGAGGTGCTATTGTAAATTAATTGCATAACTTTTAAAATAATACAAAATAAATCACTAACTTTGTGGGCAATTTATATTTAGTTGATAACAAAAACATCTGTTAAGTTACTATGAGTCAAATTATTGGCAATGGAAAACCGGTTGAAGAGGAAAATTCGTCGGTTTCCTTGAGTGATTTCTTTTCATTATGCCGCAAGTATTGGATGTATTGCGCCGCATCGGTTTTCGTGTGCTGTGTAATTGCGGTTTTGCTCGCAAAGTCGAGCCCATTATCTTATCAAGCCGAGGCACAAATCCTTATTAAAGGTGAGAAAGAGACCGGCGACCTTCCAACAGCCGCATTATTCTCCGATTTGGGAATCGCACAAAGCAGTTCGGGAGTAAACAATGAGATGATTATCATCAACTCTGTTACAATGCTCAAGCAGGCGATTATCCGCATCAATGCCAACGTGTTGTACTATCATAAAGGATTGCTCCGCGAGGTGAACATCTACAAAGCATCCCCGATTAAACTCACACCCGCAAGCGATATGGGTGAGAATAGTTTTTGGGTTGATATTGATGTAGTCGATGCCAATGAATATGAGTATCGCTTCCACTATGTAGATAAGGTGTCGAAAGACGAAGTGGAAACCGAATGGACACGCGCAAAATTTGCCGAAGTCGTTAAGGAAAAATATGATTTCATAGTAACAAAGACCGAGAAATTCAATCTTGAGAACGATATGCGCGACTTGAAGGTGGTTTATCGCGATCCCTTCTCGATGGCTAAATCGTTGTATCCGTCGCTTGCTGTCAACACCATCTCAAAGGAAACCAGCGTGTTGAAGATGACTATCAACACCGACAACTTCGAGATGACAAAAGACCTTCTCAACTCGCTTATCAGCACATATAACGATGACGTTATCAACGACAAGAACCGCGTGGCTCGCAATACCGAGAACTTTATCCGCGACCGTATTGCCTCGCTCGCCGTTGACCTTGACGGAATTGATGGCAAAATCGAGCAACTCAAGCGCACCAATAAAATTCCCGATATCGCCACAGCCGCACAACAATATGTGGAAACCGGCGAGAAATATCTCGATAACCTCACACAAGTGGAGACACAGATTTCGCTTGTAAACTATATCTACGAATTTATCAGCAAGGAGGAGAACAAATATGGCTTGATTCCCGAAAATATCGGCATTGCCGACCTCGGTATCCAAAATCAGATAACAGCCTACAATAAGGCAATCCTCGACTTGTCGAAATTGATGCCCGGAGCAGGCGACGAGAACCCCTATCTCAGAGAGCAAAAGGCAGTGTGCGACAACTTGCGCGGCAATGTAATCGCCTCAATCCAGACACTCCAACGCTCGTTGGGCATTAAGCGCTCGCAAGCACTTGCGCAAGCCAACATGATGGATTCGCGCATCTCGAGAGTGCCCGGACAAGAGAAGGAAATCAGCGATGTGCTCCGTCAACAACAAATCAAGAACTCGCTTTACCTGTATTTGCTTAACAAACGTGAGGAGAACGCCTTGCAGATGGCTATCACCGAGCCCAACGCCAAGGTGATTGAAGAAGCATTCGGCGAAGAAATTCCGGTAGCTCCACGCACTCTCAACTTCCTCATGATTGGATTCCTCCTCGGTCTCTTGATTCCGGCAGGAAGCATCTACGGCTACCTTTGGATTCAGTCGCTCAACACCACAATCCGTGTGCGTAGAGACATTGAAGATCGCTCGGATATTCCGGTGCTCGGCGAGGTTCCGACACGCAAAGAGGGCAAAACAGCAAGAGATGCCGCCGATATTATTGCCGTAATCGACAACGGTAAGGATATCCTCACCGAGGCATTCCGCATCTTGCGTAGCAACCTCCGCTTCTTTGTCGATGAAAACGATGGCGAAAATGTAGGTGCAAAAGTAATACAGTTCACTTCAACCACACCGGGTGAAGGTAAGAGCTTCTTTGCAGTGAACCTTGCTCTCTCTCTCGCATTCTCGGGCAAGCGCACATTGCTCATCGACCTCGACTTGAGAAAAGGCACACTCTCGAAAAACCTCGGATTGCGCCGCTACTCGGGTGTGAGCACATATCTCACCGATATCAAGTTGCGCGAGAACGATGTAATCGCAAAGACCGATTACAGCGAAAACCTCGACATCATACCCACCGGAGCTCTTCCTCCCAACGCTACCAATCTTCTTGCATCGAAGCGCTTTGAGGAATTTATCAACACCCTCCGCACTCAGTACGACTACATCCTCCTCGATACAGTGCCGTTGTCGGTAATCGCCGACCCGATTATCGTAAATCGTGTTGCCGACCTCTTGGTTTATGTGATTCGCAGCAACCATATCGACCGTCGCTACCTCCCCGAGGTGTCGAAAATCAAAGAGCGTAACAAGATTAAGAATCTTGCCTTTGTGCTCAACGATGTAAGTTACGAAGACAAAGGTTATGCTAAGTACAGCCACGGCTATGGCTACGGCTATGGCATTGGTTACGATTTCGGTGATGAGAAAGACAAAGATTAGTAACTCGATAGAAATTTGATATAATGAGCAAGGCGAGCATTTATCGTTCACCTTGCTCTTTTTTGACAATATAAAACTATGGACAGATTGAACATTGCTATCGTAGGCACAGGCTATGTGGGGCTTGTCTCCGGAGCCTGTTTTGCCGAAACCGGTGTAAATGTAACCTGTGTGGATATCAACAGGGACAAAATTACCTCGCTCATCGACGGCATTATGCCCATCTATGAGCCCGGATTGCGTGAAATGGTGCTTCGCAACGTGAAGAATCGCCGCTTGTCGTTTACCACCGACCTTGCCTCGGTGCTCGACAAGGTGGATATCGTATTCAGCGCGGTAGGCACACCCGCCGACGAAGATGGCAGTGCCGATTTGAAATATGTGCTCGAAGTTGCTCGCACTATAGGCGCCAACATGAGCAAATATCTACTCGTAGTTACCAAAAGCACAGTGCCTGTGGGCACCTCGGTGAAGGTGGAGAACGCCATCAGAGCCGAGTTGCAACGCCGTGGAGTAGATATCCCCTTTGATGTGGCATCCAATCCCGAGTTTCTCAAGGAAGGGGCTGCAATCAAAGATTTCATGAGCCCCGATCGAGTGGTGGTGGGCACAAACTCCGACCGCGCACGCGAACTCATGGAACGGCTCTACAAGCCTTTTATGCTCAATAGTTTCAGAGTCCTTTTTATGGATGTCGCATCAGCCGAAATGACCAAATATGCCGCCAACGCAATGCTCGCCACACGCATCAGTTTTATGAACGAGATAGCCAACTTGTGCGAGAAAGTGGGGGCTGATGTCGCACAAGTGAGAAAGGGAATCGCCTCCGACCCTCGAATCGGGAGCAAATTCCTCTATCCCGGTTGCGGATATGGCGGCTCATGCTTCCCAAAGGATGTCAAAGCGCTCATTTTCACTGCGAAGGAGAACGATTGCGCAATCGACCTCGTGGAGGCGGTGGAGCGCGTCAACGACAGGCAAAAACAGATACTGTTCCGCAAGACCATCGACCATTTTGGTTCGCCGGAAGCCTTGAAAGGGAAAACCGTGGCAGTGTGGGGGCTTTCGTTCAAACCCGAGACCGACGACATGCGCGAGGCTCCGGCTCTCATCTACATTCGCGCACTGCTCGATGCCGGGTGCATCGTGAAAGCCTACGACCCTATTGCGATGCCCGAGGCAAAACGCCGTCTCGGCGATGCTGTTACCTACAGCCTCGACATGTATGACGCCGTGCTCGATGCCGACCTCCTCGCTGTGGTTACCGAATGGAAAGAATTTCGTGTGCCGGCGTGGGGCGTGGTGGCAAAGGCGATGCGAGGCAATGGTGTAATCGACGGCAGAAACATCTACGACGCCGAAGAATTGCGCGAAAACAACCTCGTGTGCCACTCGATAGGGCGACGCACCACTTATTTTTAGCAACAAATCCACAATCTACTTATGTCTATAAAAACAGAATTTGTCGATGCCTTGTCGAGTCGGGTATTGATGCTCGACGGCGCGATGGGCACCATGATACAGCGTGCAGGGCTCTCGGAGGAGCAGTTTCGCGGCTCCCGTTTCGCTTCTCATCATTGCAACCTTGCAGGGTGCAATGACTTGCTTGCGCTCACTGCACCCGATGTGATAGAGGCAATCCACAGAGAGTATCTTGCCGCCGGAGCCGATGTGGTTGAAACCGACTCGTTTAACGCCAACGGCATTTCGCTTGCCGACTACTCGCTGCAGGACTATGCCTATGAAATCAACCTTGCCGCCGCTACCGTGGCGCGCCGGGCTGCCGACAGCTTCTCAACTCCCGGCAGACGCCGCTATGTGGCAGGCAGTGTGGGACTTTCAAATCGTTCGCTCTCTATTTCTCCCGATATCGAGAACCCCGCAGCGCGAGCCACCGATTGGGACACCATGGTGGAGGCGTATCGCCCACAGTTCCGCGGACTTATCGATGGCGGAGTGGATTTTATTCTAATTGAAACCATATTCGACACCCTTAACGCCAAGGCGATTGCCGCCACAGCACGCGAAGTGATGGCGGAGAAGGGGGTGGAATTGCCTATACTCTTCTCTATCACTCTCACCGAGAGCGGTCGAGTGCTTTCGGGGCAGACAATAGAGGCGTTTATCGCATCGGTGGAGCATTTCCGTCCTGCGGCAATTGGTCTCAACTGCGGTTTCGGGGCGTCTTCGATGCTCGCTCACTACAGGCGTCTCGCCGAGTGCGCTCCATGTCCGGTTTTCCTCTATCCTAATGCCGGATTGCCAAACGAAATGGGGCAATATGATGAGACTCCCGAGAAAATGGTCGCCGACCTCGAGCAAATTCTCAAGGATGGCTCGCTGAATATGATAGGAGGGTGCTGTGGCACTACTCCGCAACACATCGCCATGATTGCCGAGCGCGTGCGCGGGCTTAAGCCTCGTGTGCCGCAACCTGCCGCCGAGCGACTCTCCCTCAGCGGACTTGAAATGGTGGAGATAGTCCCCGAGCGCAATTTTGTGAATATCGGTGAGCGGTGCAATGTAGCCGGCAGCCGCAAATTCCTGCGTTTAATCAACGAAAAACAATACGAGGAGGCTGCGACAATAGCGCGCGGACAGGTGGAGAACGGAGCGCAAATAATCGACATCAATGTGGATGACGCGATGCTCGACTCGGTTGCCGAAATGAGCAATTTCCTGCGACTTATCTCCTCCGACCCCGACATCGCACGCGTGCCTTTTATGATAGACTCCAGCGACTGGAACGTGATAACAACCGCACTCAAAACCGTGCAGGGCAAACCGATTGTCAATTCCATAAGTCTGAAGGATGGCGAGGCTGAATTTTGCCGCAAGGCGGCTTATATCCGCAACATGGGTGCCGCCGTGGTGGTGATGGCATTTGACGAGGAGGGACAGGCGGTTACTTTCAAGCGCAAAATCGACATCTGCGCCCGTGCCTATTCGCTTCTTGTAGAAAAAGTGCATTTCCCGGCTACCGATATAATTTTCGACCCCAATATACTCGCTGTGGCTACCGGCATTGCCGAGCACAACCGCTACGGAATTGATTTCCTCGACGCTTTGTCGTGGATTAAGTCCAATCTGCCGCACGCCAAGGTGAGCGGCGGACTCAGCAATCTCTCTTTCTCGTTCCGAGGCAACAATTATGTGCGCGCCGCCATTCACTCGGTATTTCTCTACCACGCTGTGGCGAGAGGGATGGATATGGCTATTGTCAATGCCGGCGCGATACCTTCCTATGATGACATTCCGGAGAATCTGCGCTCTGCGATAGAGGATGTACTTCTCGACAGCGACAGCGATGCCCCCGAGCGGCTGATACAAATCGCCGGGGAGATGAAAGAGGGTGGCGCCGAGGTGCAAACCGAGTGTGCCGACACATCTTCGCTCCCGGTGGACAAGCGCATCGCCGAAGCATTGCTAAAGGGTAGGGAAGAGGATATCCCTGAGCTCCTGCAACTGCTGATTGACGAGGGCAAGTCGCCTATGGAAATCATCGATGGCGCCTTTATGGACGGAATGAACCGCGTGGGAGTGCTTTTCGGCGAAGGCAAACTCTTCTTGCCGCAGGTGGTGAAGAGTGCGCGTGCCATGAAGCACGCCGTAGATTGGCTCAAGCCGTATATGCCGGAAGCCGATTCCGACAATTCGTCGCGCGCCACTGTGGTAATTGCCACGGTGAAAGGCGATGTGCATGATATCGGGAAAAACATTGTGGCTGTGGTGTTGCGTTGCAATGGATTCAACGTAATTGACCTCGGCACGATGGTCCCGCTCGAAACAATTCTCGATGCCGCTCGCACGCACAATGCCGACATCATCGCATTGAGCGGACTTATCACTCCGTCGCTCGAGGAGATGAGGCGCGTTGC
Organism: Bacteroidales bacterium; assembly: GCA_004557195.1. Taxonomy (GTDB): domain Bacteria; phylum Bacteroidota; class Bacteroidia; order Bacteroidales; family Muribaculaceae; genus W0P31-042. The sequence goes on from SFER01000001.1 coordinate 15,282, forward strand.
GGCTGCGATGCAGCAAGCCGGAATGACCATTCCGCTGATGATAGGCGGGGCTACCACTTCCGCGCTCCACACAGCCGTGAAGATTGCACCGGAATACAGTGGTGTGGTGGCTTACACCCGCGATGCCGCCGAAATGCCTTCGGTGGCACACCGTCTTCTCTCCGATGCAGCCTATGTCGCCTCTCTGAAGGAGTCGCAAGAGGCTCTGCGCCGTAACTATGAGGCGAAGAAAAACCTTGTGCCGCTTGTCGAGGCTCGTAGCCGTGCCGCTCGCATCGATTGGAGTGGATATGTGGCTCCTGTGCCGTTGATGGGGAATGTAGATGACCTCCGTCTCACTGTCGATGAGGTGGTGCCGTATATCAACTGGGTGCCGTTCTTCGCCTTGTGGCAGATTCCGGCATCGCTTGCCCGGGTTGCCACAATCGGTGGTTGCGACCACTGCAGGGCGCAATGGCTTGCGTCGGTGCCTACTGCCGATGTGAATAAGGCGGCTCAGGCAATGCAACTCTACAAAGATGCCCTGCGTGTAATCCGATTCTTTGCCCACAATGCCAACGATAGCATCACCGCCCGTGTGCGCTTCTTCGATGCCCACGCCGATGGCGATGATATCCTGGTAGGGGAGAAGCGGCTGCCGATGCTCCGCTCGCAGGCCTCCGATGGCTCTTTCCGCTCGCTCGCCGACTATGTGTCGCCCACAGCGGATAAGATAGCCGCATTTGCCGTAACCGCCGGTAGCGGAATCGAGAGTGCCATCAATCGAAAGAAAGAAATGAACGATGAATATGAGGCGCTGCTCTATCAGGCAGTGAGCGACCGCCTTGTCGAGGCTGCTGCAGAGTGTTTCCATCGCCGAGTGCGCACCGCAATTTGGGGATATGCCCCCGATGAAGCGGAGCCTGAGACCACACTGCTCCGCAACGACTACAGTGGCATCCGTCCCGCTGTCGGCTATCCCTCGTTGCCCGACCAATCGCTAATTTTCGACCTCGATTCGCTTCTCGACCTCGCCTCGATAGGAATATCTTTGAGCGAAAACGGAGCTATGACACCCCTGTCGAGCATCTGCGGACTAATGATTTCTCACCCTCAAAGCGCCTACTTCTATATAGGAACAATAGGCGACGACCAGCGTGAGGATTATGCCGATCGTCGCAATGTGTCGTTGGAAACGTTGTCGCGTTTCCTTCCGCTTTAAGCCGTTAATTCCAGCCGTCGTAGTGGATGTTCTCCGGCTTCCACTTGTCTTTTATGTTCTTCTCCTCGGCAGGATATCCCACCGGGATGAGGCAGAGAGGAATGATGTTCTTGGGCGCGTTGAGGATGTTGGAAACCACATTGGCTCGCTCCATGTTGGGGTAGATTCCGGTCCACACAGCCCCAAGTCCGAGGCTGTTCACCGCAAGCAGGATATTCTCAGTTGCAGCCGAAGCATCTTGAATCCAGAAATCACGAGCCACACCCTCGAGAGCCTTGTCCATATCGCCGCACACCACGATGGCAAACGAGGCATTGGCAGTCATCTTGGCATTGGGAAGGCTGTCGGCGAGTTCCTTGAGCAATTCAGGCTTCTTAATCACCACAAAAGCCCAAGGCTGCTTGTTCACGGCAGTGGGAGCAGCCATCCCGGCGCGTAAAATCTTTTCGATTATCTCGTCGGGCACAGTGCGCTCGGAGTCGTAGGCTCTAACGCTGCAGCGAGTCATTATGTTGTCGTAGGCAGCGTTGCCTTGCGGCTCCTCGGTATTGGCAACCTTGAAAATCAGCACTCCGGCAAGAACAGCTAGAATCACATTTAGTACAATAGATGTTTTTTTCATATAAATACAAATTAGAGGGGTTGAATTTCAATGGCAAAAATACAAAAACAACTCGAACAATGCATATTGTGAGGGTGTATTTTTACCACTTTTTAATACAATGCAGAGCACGGTGGCTATGTTTTATTTTACTAAAAAATAGGTCTATTTGTAGGATTTATTAACAAAAATGCTAATGTGCGGGGCGTATATAGTTAAATTTTGCTAATTACGGAAATTTTTCTTGGATTATTTTTTTTGTTTTACAAATAATGCATACCTTTGCAGTGTTGTTAAGAACGTATATGTATATTTTGCTTGTGGATAGGATCAAACAGAAATTCATCCATAAACTTATTAGAAAAAATGAATGCTACGTTTATGATGGAGCTTCATTCCACCGGCGAAGTTTGTACGCAAGTAACAACTTTAGTTGGTTTGTTGATGTACATAAACATAAGATATAGATTTAGTATTAAATAGTTGTTTTATAGATAATTGTGTATTTAAAGATTGGGATAGTCGTGAGACTGTCCCCTTTTTTATTGTCAAATAAAAAAGGCTGCGCCTTGGGGTGTAGCATTCTGTAGAGATTGTGTTCCTAAACTTTATTTGGCTTCGAGTTCAAAGCCGGAGTACATTCCTTTTTAGCCTTTGAGGAGGGTGGTTACGGTTGAGAGTGTTGAGGTTTTGCTGTAACTTGCTATCTTTGTTACGATGTCGATGAGTTTTGTTACATCGAAGGTTACTTGCAAGGTTGTGCCTTTCTTTATGTAGGCTTTTGCTTCGGCTATTTTGTAGCGGCCGAGTGAATTGAAGTTGAATTGGAATCTGCCGTCGTCGGTTTTCTCAATTGTGCCCGATGCAGTTCCTTTTTTGAATTTCAACTCGAAATTGCCCTCGGCGTCGATGGTGAGCACCATGTTGTCAAGACCTACTCTCTTATAATATGGAGCCATTTTGTCTTCGATAACGCCTGCCATATATTCGCCACCTGCTTTGTTGAGGAGGTCTTCGCTTTCAAATGCAACGGCAGGGGCTTTGTATTTCCATGTGCCGGCAAGGTCTTTCACCTCAAGGTCGCTCTTGGAGACGAGGAGGTTGAGGATGTCGTTTGCTGTGTCGCTGTTGAGGAGTGAGCCAAGGCTACTCAAATCGAATGCGCTTGCCGAGAATGCCACTAACATTGCGGCAAGTGATAATAACATTTTTGATACACGATTCATAATTATATTTCTTTTAATGTTTCGAGGCACAAAATTAATGAAAAATATTTATTTCACCCAAACTAATAGACCAATGTGGCAAATTCTTGAAAAAATGCTCGATTTGTGTCGGAAATTCGAGGTTTTTTCATAAAAAGTGCGTTAAATTAGGTGAAATTACCGATTTTGGCGCAAAATGCGCGCGGCGCACATAGCGAGGTTGTAACTTTGCAGCGTAATCAATCAATTAATCATTAAACTATGGAAACAGATTTTGAAAACAAAACCGATGGGCTGCTTGAGGCTCAAAATGAAAACTGTATTGAACAACCCACTGTCGAGCCTATAGCTGAAGATGCGCCCGGCGACACCGTAAAGGCGGTGCTCGAGGCTCTTGCCGACGACCGATTGCGCTCTACTCTCGCCGAAATTTTCGCTCCAAAGCCAATGCCGGCTCCGGCAAAGCCGCAGGTGCCCGATGTGAGAGGCAAAGTGTCGGATTTCCTTTCGGAAATCGATGGCGAGAATCCCGATAATAGCGACATGGTGGAGAAGTCGCAAGCGGTTGTCGAGCAGATTCTTGAGAATCCCGAAGGCGACGAGTGGAAGATTGTTATCGCTAAAGGAATTGCCTACGACAACGCCGTGAACCGTGCATATATCAAAGGTCGCAACGAGCAAATCGAGGTGATTAGAAAGACCACCAATGTGCCTCTCGACGATTTTGAGCGTATCCAGGCGCTGAAACACCGCGATTCCGATTTCCTCGCCAATCCTCGCCGCAGTGTGTGGGATATCTAATCTTCAACATTTAATCACAAAACACACTATCTAATAACACACATTAATTCACTTAATTTTTTAATCTCTAAAAACTATGACTAACAAAAACAATCGAAGCAATGCTTCAACTTCCAAATCATTCATTGCTAAAATGGCAATTACTGTTGCCGAGTTTATCGAAAAACACCCGTTCCTCGCTCTTGCCGCGATTCTTGCCCTGGTGGGTTTGCTTGCATGGCTCGATGATTCCTGCAGCGCTGCATCGTTGGCTTCGGCAGTGATTGCCGGCACCGATGGCGGAAAACATGTGGTGGGCGGACCGATTACCACCGACATTGTGCGCAAGGAGGGGGACTTCCTGCTCAACGAAATCGACAGCCGCATTGTGAAGATTCGCCCTATGGCGACTCCTATCGACCAAATCTCGCGCCTTGCCGGTGCAAAACACGCGGGCAGCATGATTGTCGATTACTACTCGGTGGATACCAAGCCTACCGTTACCAAGGTAACCGGCGCAGTCGCTGATATGGGAAGCAATGCGGTGTCGCTCAATGTCAAGAATCCCGAAATCTTTGAAGTTTCCGACACTATCTTGGTTAAAGGCGTGAGCGGCTATGACTCCGACGGTGTTACCACCCATGGCGACTTGGTGTTGTATGTCTTCGAAAAGAGTTCGACGGGAATCAAGGTTCTTGCGGTCAATGGCAAGAAGTCGGGCAATTTGGATAGTTGCATCCCCGCTATCCCCGAAGGTGCCGAAATTGTGAGAATGGGACGCGCCGCGACCGAGCTCGATGTGCAGTCGCCGCAATTTGAGTCTCTCCCGGTGAAATCGCAGAACTTCTGCCAGATTTTCAAGATGCAAATCGAGCAGAGTACGTTCCAGCGAATCGCGAATAAAGAGGTGGATTGGGGATTCTCCGACCAGGAGGAGGCAGCCATCTACGACATGCGTCTCGGCATGGAGAAGAATTTCCTTTTCGGAGCCAAGCGCAGAATCCTCGACCCCAACAAAAAAGAGGATGTTCTCTTCACCGGCGGCATCTGGTGGCAAGCGGGCAAAGAATATTCCTACGCCAAAGAAGATGGTCTCACTCAAGCATCGCTCATCAATATGATGAAAGAGGCTTTCACCGGAAATGCCGGCAACAAGCGCAAGGTGCTCATCGGCGGTAGCGAGCTCATCGAGTTGCTTAGCAATATCGAGACCACCAAAGTGCTCTCGGCTGGCGAAAACATCGTGAAATGGGGCATCGATTTCACCGAAATACGCTCTAAATTCGGCAAATTCTATGTCCTTCTAAGCGAGATTTTCGATGAGTGTGGCATGCCCGGATGTGGCATCGTAATCGACCCCGAGTATATCCAGAAGTATAGCCATATCCCGTTCGGAACTCAGTCGCTCAACCTCAAGGATGCCGGAATCCGCAACACCGACGCTCTTGTGCTCACCGAGGCAAGCTGCGTCACCCTCCGTTACCCCAAGGCTCACATGCGCATCACCGCTTATTAGGCCATTATTCTCTTTTCTCACCATTTGTGATGGCAGAATCCTCGCTTTGGATTTTGCCATCGCCTTTTATTGCGCTATCTTTGCAGTATAATTTGTTGAACTCATAAAAATTAATGCGATATGACTATATGGTACTCCGGACCCTTTGTTGAAAGGCTCACCAAATCTATTGTGGAACTGTGCGCAAGCCGCGGAATTATCAAGGACCGCCTTTTTGATGTCGAAGACCTTGAGGAACGATGGAAAAAGAGTGCGCCGCAATACATGGCAGACTCGGTGCCCGAAATCGCCCGCTATCCCATGGTGGCGATAGCATGGGCTGCCTATTACGGCATCGGTGCCGCGGTGCTCTGGGATGCTGCATGGGAGAAGGTGAAGGATATCGACGACCTCTATGTGTATATCCGCGATGTGCGCGGCTATGATTGTATGGACGAATATGTGATGGATTCTCTCCTCGATGTGAAAGAGGGGCAAAAGCGTCGCGCGCTCATCGACGGCACTCTGCAGGAGTGTGCCCAGTTGGCACTGTCGCTCATTCGCAAAGAGGGAATCGAGCCGGCAAGCGTCGAGGCGTTCCAAATGTATGCCAAGACCACCGAGATTTTCTTCCGACTCGGTGCCACTATCGCCCTCACTACTCTCGGCTACAAACTCGAGAAGGTGAATTTAAATCTCAACTAATCCGGATTCCATCTCGATGTCGAGAGGAAGATGAAGCATATAGGTTAGAATCGGATAGCACTTTCCTCGGCAGGCGCCATAGAAGTGCATAGCCTCGCGTCCTGCCACCACATTCGACGCGCCGAGCCAAAATTCGGCGAGCGCAAGAGGTGTGTAGCCATTCTCAAAAGCATATTGGAGCAATTTGGGCGCAGCGCAGTCGCCTGCCGCAGCGGGCGGGATGAGCGGCACGCGTGGATATTGCCGCGCGCTATATTCGCCTCTGCTTCTTCGTGCTGCTATTTCTCGTGTGCGTTCCTCAGCCCTGAGCCGCTCCAATTCATTGTGGCATCGAGCAAACAGTTCGCCAAGCGACATCCGGTTGCCGGCTATATCGGTAATTACATATTGTTCAAATAGCCATTGCTGCAGTTGTGCCGACATTCCCGCACGCTTGGCGGCAAGTGCCTCCACATCCCCCTCTCCGGTTTCGATTGCTCGGTTGATAGCGGTTATTTCAGCCTCTTTTCGGCGAAAATAGCCATCCTCCGGCGTGGCGTCGAAGATTGGAGGCACGAAATAGGGGTGATTGTTGCTTTTGTTCAAGTTGCCCGAATACGCCGCAAGAAATCCCGGTGTATTATCTGCGCTTCGCACGATGAGGGTGCCAAACATTTTGCCTCTCCGCGCAATTTCCTTGCTCCACGATTCGTTTTGAGCCACAGTCGCGGCAATAATCGTCGCAGCTCTGCGACACAGCGGCTCGCTGCATGGCAGAAACGGGTTGTTGAGTGTAGCGGGCAATTCGCTTGGCAACACATCGAGGAGGTGGAAACGGCTATCTTGTGGCATAATTCCGAGGCTTGAATACAACGACTGCCTGCGGTGGGGCAGGCAGTCGGGTAGTTATAGTTTGTTACTGGTTGTTAGCACCGTGGCAATTCTTGTATTTCTTGCCGCTGCCGCACGGACAAGGTTCGTTGCGTCCCACTTTAGGCACTGCGACAATCGGAGTGCGCGGGCGTTGTGCCGCAGCGCCGGCTTGCGATGCGGCTTTACGCTGGGCTGCCTGAGCCTCGGCATAATCGTCTTTGCGCTCCACATATTGTTGCTTGCGCTGTTGTGACGGGAGTGGTTCTTTTGCCTCGGTGGGTTGTTCTTGGACGTTAACGGCTCCGCGCATGAGGATGCTCACAGCCTTCTCGTTCATAGTGTCCACCATTGTCTTAAAGAGGTTGAACGACTCGAGTTTATAAATCAATAGCGGGTCTTTCTGCTCGTAACTTGCATTTTGTACCGACTGGCGCAACTGGTCGAGTTCGCGGAGGTGTTCTTTCCAAGCCTCATCGATGGTCATGAGCACGACATGCTTCTGCCAGTCGCGTACCATGCTCTTGCACTTCGAGTCGTAGGCTTCGACGAGGTTGGTGGGAATACCATAGATGCGGCGTCCGTCCTTGATAGGCACTCTCACCATCACTTTCGAGGCATCGATTCCGGGGTTGGCTTTCACCTGCTCCATGAAGTTCTCGAAGAATGGCATTGCCACCTCGCAAAGGTTCTCGCTGCGGCGTTTGAAGTTGGCTTTTACAGCCTCGAAGAGTTTTTGAGTGGCTTCATCCGAGTCCATAGCCTTGTATTCGGTTTCGTTGAATGGAACGTCCATAGCAAAGATGCGCAATACGGCATATTTGAGTTCGTCGAAGTCGAAACCTTTGTATTCCTGGATGAGCGATTCGGTTTTCTCGTAGAGCATATTCATGATATCGAGTCCGATACGCTCCCCTTTGAGTGCGTGGTGGCGGCGAGTGTAGATTACGTTACGCTGCGAGTTCATCACATCGTCGTATTCGAGAAGACGCTTGCGGATTCCGAAGTTGTTCTCCTCAACGCGTTTCTGGGCATTCTCAATAGCGTTGGTAAACATCGATGATTCGATGCGTTCACCCTCTTTGAGACCCATTCGGTCGAGCATTTTCACCACTTTATCGCTCACGAACATGCGCATGAGGTTGTCCTCAAACGACACATAGAATACCGAGCTACCCGGGTCGCCTTGACGACCGGAACGGCCACGCAACTGGCGGTCAACGCGGCGGCTCTCATGGCGCTCGGTGCCGATGATGGCAAGACCTCCGGCGGCTTTCACCTCGGGGGTCAACTTGATGTCGGTACCACGACCCGCCATGTTGGTGGCAATGGTTACAACGCCCTTGCGTCCTGCCTGTGCCACGATGTCTGCCTCTTTCTGGTGCAATTTGGCATTGAGCACGTTGTGAGGGATGTGGCGCATGGTGAGCATTCGGCTCAGCAACTCGGAGATTTCAACAGAGGTGGTACCTACAAGCACCGGACGCCCGATTCTCACCATCTCTTCGATTTCGGCGATTACAGCCTCGTATTTCTCGCGCTTGGTCTTATACACGCGGTCGGGCATATCGACGCGTTGCACCGGTTTGTTGGTGGGGATGGTTACTACTTCGAGTTTATAGATGTCCCAGAACTCGCCCGCTTCGGTTTCGGCTGTACCGGTCATACCCGACAGCTTGTGATACATGCGGAAATAGTTCTGGAGAGTGATTGTGGCAAATGTCTGTGTGGCTGCTTCTACGTTTACCCCCTCTTTTGCCTCGATTGCCTGGTGGAGACCGTCGCTGTAGCGGCGTCCTTCCATGATACGTCCGGTCTGCTCGTCAACGATTTTCACTTTGTTGTCGTCGATGACATATTCCACGTTGAGTTCAAAAAGGGTGTAGGCTTTGAGAAGCTGGTTCACGGTGTGCACGCGCTCGGCTTTGATGGCATAATTGCTCATCGCCTCGTCTTTGCGAGCCTGGCGCTCTTCGTCGCTTATGGTTGTGTTGCCCTCGATTTCCGAGAGGATGGATGCGATGTCGGGGAGCACGAAGAAGTTGGGGTCGTCGCTGGTGCCGGTGAGCACATCGATACCTTTGTCGGTGAGTTCCACGCTGCGGTTTTTCTCATCGATGATGAAATAGAGCGGGTCGGTTACAATGTGCATGTCGCGGCTGTTGTCCTGCATGTAGAATGCCTCGGTTTCGAGCATTTTGGGCTTGATTCCCTCCTTGCTCAAGAACTTGATGAGCGCGCCGTTTTTCGGGAGTCCCTTGAATGCGCGGTAGAGGAGCAATGCGCCTTCTTTGGCTTCTTCTTTATTTTCGCTCTCGATTTTCTGCTTGGCTTGGCTCAAGAGTTCGGTTACCAGTCTGCGTTGGGCATTTACAACCTTCTCTACATTGGGTTTGAACTGGTTGAAGAGTTGGTCGTCGCCTTTGGGCACGGGACCGGAAATAATAAGCGGTGTACGGGCATCGTCGATAAGCACCGAATCGACCTCATCGACAATGGCGAAATTGTGGCGGCGTTGCACGAGGTCTTCGGTAACGGTTGCCATGTTATCGCGGAGGTAGTCAAAACCAAATTCGTTATTGGTACCGAAAGTGATGTCGCAGTTGTAGGCGGCACGGCGCTCCGGTGTGTTGGGCTGTGTCTTGTCGATACATCCCACCGAGAGTCCGTGGAACATGTATAGCGGACCCATCCACTCCGAGTCGCGCTTGGCGAGGTAGTCGTTCACTGTAACCACATGCACGCCGTTTCCGGTGAGTGCGTTGAGGAACACAGGGAGCGTAGCCACGAGGGTTTTACCCTCACCGGTTGCCATTTCGGCAATCTTGCCGCCGTTGAGCACAACGCCACCCATAAGTTGGCAGTCGTAGTGCACCATATCCCAGGTGATTTCGTTGCCACCGGCTTTCCAGTGGTTGCGATACAAGGCTTTGTCCCCCTCGATTGTGAGGAAGTCGTGTCCGGCGGCTGCGAGTTCGCGGTCGAAAGCGCTTGCGGTTACCTCGATGGTTTCGTTGTCTTTGAAGCGTTGCGCAGTTTCTCTCACGAGGGCAAACACTTCGGGGAGCACCTCCTTGAGTTCATCCTCGAGGATGTCGAGAATCTCCTTGTCGAGTTTGTCGATTTGCTCCCAGAGCGGCTCGCGCTGGTCGTATTCGAGAGTCTGAATCTCTGCTTTGAGTTCGTCTATCTTATTGCGCTTGGCTGCGGTGGCTTCTTTGAGGCGTTGCTTCACTGCCGTCACTTTGGCACGCAATTCATCGTTACTAATGTCTTTTAGGGTCGGCATTATGGCATTGACTTGCGCCACAATCGGCTCTAATTTTTTGATGTCGCGTTGCGACTTATCGCCGAAAAGCGATTTTAGAAAATCGGTAAATCCCATTTTATATTGTGTTATTATTTTTTTCGTTGGTGTCGATGCAGGGCTATCCCTGCTAATAAGTTGCAAAAATACTAATAATTAATCAAATGCACTGCATTTATTGCAATTAAAATGCGAGAGGCTTGTCGCAAGCCCCGTTGGGCGACCTTATTCGCAGCACTCGTGCCACTGTTGGAGCGAGGAAGGTGGCATCGACTGCCGTTCTCACTTTCTCGGCTTTCAGTCCGGGGGCACAAAGGATTATCGGGGTGTTCACTGCGTTGCCGCGCACTGTGCGGTTGCGCTGCGATGGGGTGTCGTGCACTATTGTCCAGCCGGGAAGTATCTCGATATACACATCTGCCGAATTGGCGTTGCTGGTGGCGAGATACATCGCTTTTGCCTCGGGGGTTACCGGGTTGTTGACTATCTCTTCGAGCGCGTAAGCCTCTTTCACGCCGCTCATCAAGCGCAGAAATTCCGCCGAGCGCATCCTCATGTCGGTGATGTCGAGGTTGGCGTCTTTTATGGCGCTGCGGTTGAAGTAGAATCGGCCTTCGTCGTAGCCGTTGAGCCATTCTCCGTTGCCATATTTGGCAATGAGGAACATGTTGAGCAGCGACACTGCCCGCTTGGGATAGAATTTTCCGGTGGGCACATTGAATCGCTCTTCGTCGGCTGAATGGTCGTCGAAATATCCTGTCGAGGCTACAAACACCACAGCGTTGTCCATCCCCACAGCGCTGTCGATTGCTCGGAAAATCCGTGCGAGTTCGCGGTCGAGGCGCAAGTAGGTGTCTTGGAGCTCGTAGCTGTAGTCTGCGGTAACGCCATAGGTGTAGGGGGCTGCCGTGAGCCCGATATTCACAATGTCGAGTTCTTTTCGCTTCCCGAGCGACAGTTTGGCAATGCAATCGATTGCCACCGAGGTTACTTCATCATTGACAAGAGCCGATTCCTTGTAGGCGCGGTAGCGTTGTGTCTCGGTTTTGCCGTAGAAATAGCGGAAGGGGTACATCCGGCGATGGGTGGGGAGTGCCACATATTGCTCGCTCGAAGCCATCGGTCGCCACGACATTGTGTCGAGGCGCGATGTGAGCGGTGTGGCATAGTTGCGTGCCTGGATTACCGACGGCACATCCTTGTAGAAGGTGGTGGTGCTCCATTTCCCATCCACATCGTTTATCCAGAAGGCGCCGTTGGCAGAGTGTCCCGCCATGATTATCGCCTGCTGTGCGTCGGGGGCGAATGAATAAACATTCGACAGCCCGATGCTTGCGATGCGAGCCTCGTCGCATAGTGTCGATACACTTATCGCCCTTGGCGAAAGGGTTTCAGCGGTGAAATTGCCCATCGCTTCGGGGTCGTGGAGTATCCGCTCGTCGTTGCGGGTGGCGCGGTTGCGTATTTTGTAGGATGTAATGCTGTTCACATTGGGATAGGCGCCGGTGTAGAGTATTGCGGTGCCCGATGCGATGTCGGGGTGTGGAATTTTGAAATCCACATTCTCAAAGCACACTCCGCTGCGCAACAGGCGGTTGAAGCCATCCTCGCCGAAGTGGTCTTTGAGCATTTCGATATAGTCGCTGCGCAATTGGTCAATGACTATCCCCACCATGAGGGTCGGACGGTCGCTTTTCGACTGCCCGAATGCGCTGCACACCACCATCGACATGAGCATGGTGGCTATCAAGCGGTTTATCTTGTTCTTTTTATGTCGCATTCTTTCTTTGTAATGTATAAGTAGGTGGCTTGTCGCACCATTGGCACGAGCATGAGCATCACAAATGAGGCATCGCCACGCTGTGGTACAATCCACCACGCAACAAGCGCGAGGATTAACACTGCAAAGTTAATAAAATGATACCAATATACTCCTTTTTTTGCCGATTTTAACCACTCGGCAATCGCAGGGAAGAGATACAGCGGGTGTAGCCACAGCCCCACAAAGTTGTTGCCGGTGGCGGCGTGGAGCGATACGAAGATGAGAAACCACACAATGCATCCGCCCGCGGCATAGAGGGTGTATATCACCGTGTCGGCTACTCGGCACACTTTCCCGCGGTGTAAGTCCCACGCACTCAGTGCTACGACCAGCAGAAGCAGCAGTGCGGCGGCTACCGTTGGAGTTTGCCACCATGGTGTGGGTGGCAGGATGGCTCCGCAGTCGGCTCCGGGATTGAGTATGTTGGTACAGAGCACCACAGGCACTTTCTGCCCGGTGCTGTCGGTGTAGGTTGCTCCATCGAGCGCTTTCTTGAGATACAGCGGCGCGAACATCTTTTCGCGTGCCGTGGTGGGCTTGTCGAGGTCGGCTCCCAGGGCAAGGTCGATGCCCAACGACAGCCAGGGATAATTGCCGTTATATTCCCTCATAATGTCGCGGAATGTCAATTCCGGTCGTGTGTCGGCGGGATATTCTATGGTGCCTCCCACTGCGCGCTCCACTATGTCGCGGGGGCGTGTCGAGCAGTTATCGCCGATATAATCGTAGCGGTAGGCACGATTTTGCGGCAGGCAGTTCCACAGCAGGTAGTCGAGCATTGCGTGCACATGGGTTTGCGGCAAGTTGAGCACCTGCTCCACCACCTTGCTCCCGCGCTCGCGGTATTCGGGGATGAAATACTCGTAGGGGTAGTGTACCACCAAGTACATGGCGTCGCCCTTCACAAAGCGATAGACAAAATTGGCTGAATAGAAATCAAACACCCCATAGTTGAACACCTCGTCGAAATCGGAGCCGCGCATCCTTATCGCGGTGTGCCCATACACCTCGTAAATCTCCCCTCCGGGGTAGCAGGTGATGACACTTGCCGTGATGGAATCGGTGGCTACGGCTGCCGGCGATGCGCTTCCAAGCCCTGTCCCAATCAGTGCCGCGCATAAAATGAGTATGTAACGTGCAAAATTTCTCATAATCGACTGCAAAATTCTCAATTTTCCTCGACATCTGCAAGCAATCGCCCGAAAAACACCGCCCCGCACTCCAAAAGTGTGTGTTGTGAGCGGATTTGGTGAATTTCGCCGGTGATATTCTTTAAATTTTTAAATAATAGTTTTATCTTTGTGGTGGCATTATCCTGCCATGAATATGAGAACTTAAAATTTACTGTATATGAAACACTTTCTTTTTTCTATTATGGTTGCGGCTCTCGCTCTCTCGGTGAGCGCTGCCGACAAGACCATTGCCGCCGATTGCAGTGATATCTCTTTCAGCGGGCGTGTTCAGCACCTCTCCGGAGGCGCTGTGCGCTACGACTGGGTGGGAACCTACTTCCAGACCGAGTTTTCGGGGCGTCGCATTGCTGCGGTGCTTTCCGAAGAGGGCACAAGTTACCACAATGTGTTTATCGACGGCAATTTCGTCGCAAAAATCAAGGTGTCGGGCGCGGAACCTACTACCTACACTCTTGCCGACAATCTCGCCAAGGGAAAACACATCCTGCGCTTGCAGAAGTGCACCGAGGGGGAATTTGGCTGCACCACGCTCCATGGTCTCGTGCTCGAGAGCGGCGCTTCGCTCGGCAAGGTGTCGCCGCGCAAGCGTTTTATCGAGGTGATTGGCGATAGCTACACTTGCGGCTATGGCACTGAGAGCAAGAGCGCAAACGAACGCTTCGCTCTCGAAACCGAAAATTGCGATAAGGCGTATGGCTGCATCATCGCTCGCTATTTCGATGCCGATTATGCGCTCGTGGCTCATTCGGGGCAAGGCATTGTGCGACACTATGGCGACAGCGTGCAGGTGTCGGCAAACAATATGCCCAACCGCTGGATGCACGTTTTTGATGCTCACGGCAAGGAAAAATATGATTTCAAGGCCTATCGCCCCGACATTGTGATTATCCAACTTGGCGAAAACGATTTCTCTCCCACGGCTATTCCTGCCGAGGAGCATTATGTGGGCAACTACATCCGCCTCATCGAGAATGTGAAGGAGAAATATGGCGATGTGCCGGTGCTTTGCGTTACCCCCTTTGCCGCCAACATCTATCTCAAGGCGGCAATTGCTTCGCTCCGCGACCGCACTTTGGGCATGAGCCGTGTGTATATGGCTCACAGCCTCGGCAATCTCGTCTCTCGCGACAACGATATGGGTGCCGACGGGCATCCCAACTATCAAGGGCAATGCAAGATTGCAATGTCGCTAATCCCGCAGATTTCATTCATCATGAATTGGAATCTCAAGGAATTGTTCTGATTTTAAGCCTTTTATCAACGTATTGTAATTTTAGGCGGTTGCATATTTGTGCAATCGTCTAAAATTGTGTAAATTTGTAGCCCAAATAAGTATATATGATCGACGACACTGTGTTTAACGGAGGTACGGTTGAGTATCACACCTTGGGATGTAAACTCAATTTCGCCGAGACCTCCACTATAGGTAAAATCTTGTCAGACCGCGGTTTTCACACCACGAGGGCGGGCGAAATCCCCGACATCGTGGTGGTGAACACTTGTAGTGTAACCGAACTTGCCGACAAGAAGGGTCGTCAACTCATTCGCCGCCTTGTGAAGAAATATCCCGACGCGCTGATGGTGGTTACCGGCTGCTATGCCCAACTCAAAGGGAATGAAATTGCCGAAATCCCCGGTGTCGATATCGTTCTGGGCAGCGAGCAGAAACTCGAAATCGCCCGAGCAGAAACTCGAAATCGCCCGCTACATCGATGAGTGGCGCGACAAGCGCGAGCAGTCGGTGGTTATCACCCCACACAACATGATTCGCCGCTTCGGCGCTTCTTGCTCACGTGGCGACCGTACTCGCTATTTCCTCAAGGTGCAAGACGGATGCGACTATTATTGCAGCTACTGCACTATTCCAATTGCCCGCGGTCGCAGCCGCAGCGGCTCAATCGAGTCGATGGTGGAGCAGGCGCGGCATGTGGCTGCCGAAGGCGGAAAAGAAATCATCATCACCGGCGTGAATATCGGCGACTTCGGCAAGGGAACCGACCACAACTTCTTCGACCTTGTGAAAGCCCTCGACGAGGTGGATGGCATTGAGCGTTACCGCATCTCTTCCATCGAACCCAACCTCCTCACCGACGAGATAATTGAATGGGTGGCACAATCGCACCGTTTCATGCCCCATTTCCACATTCCGTTGCAGAGTGGCTGCGACGAGGTGCTCAAAATCATGCGTCGCCACTACGACACCGCCCTCTATGCCTCGAAAATTGAGAAAATCCGCTCCATAATCCCCGACGCTTTCATCGGTGTCGATTTGATTGTGGGAATGCGCGGCGAAACACCCGAATTTTTCGAGCAGTCGCTCCAATTCTGCCGCTCTATCGACGTGAGTCGCCTTCATGTGTTCCCTTATTCCGAGCGTCCGGGAACTCGAGCCCTCGGAATCGACTATGTGGTCTCCCCGCAGGAGAAAAGCCTCAGAGCACACAAGATGCTCGCCCTCTCCGACGAGAAACTCCGCAATTTTACATCCCGTTTCATCGGAACTTCTCGCCCCGTCCTCTTCGAGCAGCCGCCGAAAGGACATCCTATGCACGGATTCACTGACAATTACCTTCGCGTGGAAACAACCTACAACCCCGCGTTGGTCAACAACATAGCAGTCGTCTCGCTCGACGAAATAATCGGCGACGAAATGAATGTAAAATCAAACTCTCTATCTCAATCGTAAAAACCCCTATATGAAACCTGTAGCAGTTATAATCCTTAATTGGAATGGAAGAAAACTCCTAAAACAATTCCTCCCTTCGGTGGTCAAAGGCACCAATAAAACGATTGCCGATGTTATTGTCGCCGACAACGGAAGCCATGACAAGTCAATTGATTATATTAACGACAATTTTCCCGATGTAAAAATCATTAGATTTGAGAAAAACCTCGGTTTTGCACAAGGATACAATGAAGCCATTAAGCAAACCAACTATAAATACACCCTCTTGCTCAACAACGATGTCGCTGTGCCCGAGGGGTGGCTCGAACCGCTCTACGATTTCATGGAGAATAACCCCACTGTGGGTGCCTGCCAGCCTAAAATTCTCTCCTACGAAAATAGAAAATTGTTTGAATACGCCGGCGCTTCGGGCGGCTTCCTCGACCGTAACGGATTCCCGTATTGCCGCGGACGCATTTTCAGCCATGTGGAGCACGACCACGAGCAATACGACAACACCACCACGGTGTTCTGGGCTTCCGGCGCCGCTCTAATGGTGCGCACCGAACTCTATAACCGCGTGGGCGGTCTCGACCCCCTCTTCTTTGCCCACATGGAGGAAATCGACCTCTGCTGGCGCATCCACCTGCAAGGATGCGATGTGGCTGTGGTGCCGCAGTCGCAGGTTTATCATCTCGGTGGTGGCAGCCTTCCCGCTTCCAACCCCAAGAAAACCTACCTCAACTTCCGCAACAACCTACTGCTCCTCTACAAGAACACACCTGCCGACGTGCGCGACAAAATCGTGCGTCGCCGCATGATTTGGGACGCCCTGGCATTCACCATGTTTGCCGGCACATTCCAATTCAAAAATGCCTCGGCAGTGATTCGCGCCCACCGCGACTATCGACAGATGAGGAAAAACTACACCACCCTCAAGGCTCCCGAGAAAAATCTCCTCGGTCCCTTCAAAGGTTCGCGCGTCAACATCATCACATCATTCTACATCTGTCGCCGCCGCCGCTACCGCTCCCTCAAAAACCTCTAATCTCTTAGATTCGTGGTCCTGTAGAGGCTGCGTTTCCTGTTTTATAATGCATTTCTTGGTAGTCGCATTTTTTGCGACTACTTTGGTTTTATTGGGCATATAGTGGGTGGGGATAAAAAAAGAGTGTGCCGATTGACACACTCTCTTGTATTATGGTGGGGGAGGTTACTTGCGACCGTTGCGGCGCTGCTGCTCGCGGAGCTGTGCTTGCTGCTGACGCTGCATTTCCTCGAGGCGTGCCATGAATCCGCTTTTCTTCTTGGGCTTCTTGGCTGCGGCTGCCATTTCGGCTCTCACGTCTTCTTCTTTTACCACAAAGCGGAATGCGTAGGTGGTTACGATGGTGATGAGGAGCGAAAGGAAGTAGTAGTAACTAAGTCCGGCGGCGTAGTTGTTGAAGAACACGAGGAACATGATGGGCATGAGGTACATCACAAATTTCATTCCCGGCATCTGGTTGCCCGACTGGTTCTGCATGTTGATGTGGGTGTAGATGATGTTGGTTGCGGTCATCAACAAGCAGAAGAGGCTGATGTGGTTGCCGAAGTAGTTGGTGATGAACGGAATCTGACCGGTCCACGACACGATGGCGTCGGGGGCGGAGAGGTCTTTAACCCACAGGAACGATTCGCCGCGCAATTCGATACAGGATGGGAAGAATGTGAACATTGCGAAGAGAATCGGCATCTGCAGCAACATGGGCAAGCATCCGCTGAATGGGCTTGCGCCGGCGCGGCTGTAAAGCGCCATTGTCTCTTGCTGGCGTTTGAGCGCGTTTTCCTGTCCGGGATATTTGTCGTTAATGGCTTTGATATCGGGTGCGAGGATGCGCATCTTGGCTTGCGATTTCATGCTCTTGTAGGTGAGTGGGAAGAGTACCAACTTGATGAGGAGTGTCATGAGCAGGATAACAACGCCATAATTTGAAACCCAACCGGCGAGGAAGTCGAAGATGGGGATGATGAAATAGGTGTTGATTCCGCGGAAGAAGCTCCATCCGAGGGGAATGAGGTGGGTGAGCTCAAGCGACTCGCCGTCGGCGGCAAGTGTGTCGTCGTAGCTGTCGAGGAGCGAGAACAAGTTGGGACCGAAATAGAAGTGGAACGAAGCGGGCACCTCGGTGGCAGAGGAGTATTCGAGCACCGAATTTACGTTCATATCTTTGAGATATGCGAAGTTGTCGGCTGTGCCTTTTTCAAACACCTTGGTTTTGAGGTCAACGCTTGTAAACGGCTTGTCGGAGATGAGCACCGAGGAGAAGAATTGGTTTTTGAATGCAATCCATTGCACTTTGTCGCTGAGGCGCTTGTCGTCGCTCTCGGTTTCGCTCATGTAATCTACATCGCCACCGGCGTATTTGTAGTAAATGGTGCTGTTGCGCTCCTCAAACATTCTGCCTTGCTCGTGGCGGCTCATTTTCTGATGCCACTTGAAGCCCATCTCGGCGATGCTCTGCGGAATCACCTTCGACATTCCGTTTTGCACCACTTCCATCTTCACGATATAGTCGTTGGCGGGGATGGTGTAGCGGAGTGCCCAGGAAGCGCCGTTGGCAAGGTTGAGGGTCATCACCACGGTGGAGTCGTTGGGCATCGAAGGGGCGAAGTAGAGCTCCTTGGTGTCGAAACGCTGGTCGGTTGAGTTGAGAATGAAGCCGTAGTCGTTGGTCTTGGCATCAAACATTACGAGTTCATCCTCTTTTTCCTGCTTGTTGGCTGAATAGGCGTCGTAGTCTTTGAGTGTAACCTGCGATATTACACCGCCCTTGGTGGAGAAATCCACTCTAATATGCTTGTTTTCAACAACGAATGTTGAATCGGTGCCATTGACAAACGGGGTGAAATCGCGATATTTGCCGGCAGTGAAAACGGCATCTTTGAGAGCCTTGGATGCGGCTGAATAGAGCGTGGCATCGATGGTCTTGTCGATAATTTTCTCCACTGCGACAACGGTGTCGGGGAGAACGAGCGTACCTGCGATTTTGCCTTTCGACACCACGAGGTTCATTTTGTCGTTAGAAAGTGAATAGGTAGCGTCCTCGGCTGTGCCTTCTGCCTTTCCGTAGGCTTGCACTGTGCGTCGAATCACATCGACATCGGCTGCCGAAATTGAGTCGATAAATATCACCTCGTCGGCGACGTTGTTGTCGGCGGCAGCGGTTTGCGAGATTCGCTTACTCTCTGCTATCTCTTCGGGGGATGGTTGATTGAGCCATGTGAAGCCGAAAATCACAAGCCCCATCAATAGCAGTCCAATAAGTGTGTTCTTATCCATTTAATATAATTTGTTATGTTTATTTCTTTTTATTTTCGATAGCGGCGCGCACAAAATCCATAAACAAAGGATGTGGATTGAGCACGGTGCTACTGTATTCGGGATGATATTGTGTGCCGACAAACCATTTGAGTCCGGGCACTTCTACAACCTCGACAAGGTGGGTTTCGGGGTTTTCGCCCACGCACTTCATGCCGTTGGCTTCAAACATCTCGCGATACTCGTTGTTGAACTCGAAGCGGTGGCGATGGCGCTCGCGCACATCGAGTGTGCCGTAAGCCTTTGCCGGGATGCTACCCTCGGTGAGGTGGCACTCGTAGGCTCCAAGGCGCATTGTTCCGCCAAGGTTGCTTATGCTCTTTTGTTCCTCCATCAAGTCGATGACGTTGTAGGGGGTCTTCGGGTCCATTTCGGTGCTGTTTGCCTCCTTGAGGTTGAGCACGTTGCGCGCATATTCGATAACCATGCACTGCATGCCGAGACAAATGCCGAATGTGGGCATGTCGTGCTCGCGACACCATTTCAGCGCCACAAATTTCCCCTCGATGCCGCGTTGTCCGAATCCGGGGGCTACGATTATGCCGTCCATTTCGGAGAGTTGAGCCTCCACATTGGCATCGGTGAGCTTTTCGCTGCTGATGTATCGAAGATCGAGTTTGTGGTCTTCGTATGTTGCGCATTGGAACAAAGCCTCGTTAATCGACTTGTAGGCATCCTGCAACTCCACATATTTCCCCACAAGACCGATTTTCACTACATCGGAAGCCGATTTGAGTTTGCCGAGGAAGGTGTTCCAGCGGCTCATGTCCGGCTCGTTGACCGATTGAGTCTGGGTCTTGGCGAGAACTATTTCATCGAGATGCTGCTCGTGCATTTTGATAGGCACCTCGTAGATTGTGGGCACGTCGATAGATTGGATAACAGCGTCGGGCGACACGTTGCAGAACTGAGCCACCTTGCGGCGCATGTCGGCGGGAATCTCCTTCTCAGTGCGGAGCACGAGGATGTCGGGCTGGATACCCACCTCCTGGAGTTGCTTCACCGAGTGCTGTGTGGGCTTGGTTTTCAGCTCCTTGGCAGCGCGGATGTAGGGGACATAGGTGAGATGGATACACACACAGTTGCGTCCGAGTTCCCAGCGAAGCTGGCGCACGCTCTCGATAAAGGGCAACGACTCGATGTCGCCAACAGTGCCGCCGATTTCGGTGATAACGAAGTCGAATTTGCCTGTGTTGCCGAGCAATTTCACATTGCGCTTGATTTCGTCGGTGATGTGAGGGATAATCTGCACTGTCTTGCCGAGGTAATCGCCGCGGCGTTCTTTGTCTATGACACTTTGATAGATTCTACCGGTAGTGACATTGTTGGAGCGAGTGGTGCGAATGTTAGTGAAACGCTCGTAATGTCCAAGGTCAAGGTCAGCCTCATGCCCGTCTTCGGTTACATAGCATTCGCCATGCTCATAGGGGTTGAGTGTGCCCGGGTCGATGTTGATATAAGGGTCAAACTTTTGAATGGTTACTTTGAACCCGCGGGATTGCAAGAGCATCGCCAATGAAGAGGAGATGATGCCTTTTCCAAGTGAGGAAACTACACCTCCGGTAACAAAAATATACTTAGTATCCACCGTATGTAAGTTTTTAATATTTTTCAAACTGCAAAATTAGTGAATAATATCCACTATCCCAAAAGCAGTGGTAAATTTAGCAATTTTTTAGGTGAATTTCGCAATTAATCACGGCATGATTCCGAGCATCTTCCGCGATACGCTATAATGTGAGCCGCAGCACCCTGATGGGGCGGTTTTCGCCCGAATACAACTCATTGGAGAAATAGTGCTCGCCTGTTGCGCAGAAGCCGCATTTCTCCATCACCCGTCCCGAGGCGGGATTGTCGGTGAAATGTCCGCTCACCAGCGAGGTTAAGCCGGCATTTCGTGCATAGCCAATCACAAGGCGCAGCGCCTCGGTGCAGATGCCCATCCCCCAATAGGGCTGTGCCACCCAATATCCCACCACCGGCTCGCCGGGGAGTGCCGGGATGCCGTCGTGCTCGCACGATTCGCCGTAGCCTATCGCTCCAATCGGCTCTCCGCTCTCTTTGAGCACGATTGCCCATGTGGTGGGGGTGTTGAACACGGTGCTGATGATTGTGCGGCTTTCCTCGACATCGCTATGGGGCTGCCAGCCTGCGCGGGGTCCCACATCGGGGTGGGAGGCATGGCGATAGAGTGCCTCGGCATCGGTTCCCTGCCATTTGCGCAAGCCGATGCGTGCCGTTTCCATCTCAAATATCTTGTTGTCCATGTCGCTAAAATAGATAAAAATGGCGACAAGGGGGCAAAACCCCGGCTTGTCGCCATCGGTGTTGAACTTAATTATTTCAAAATCACTTTTTTGCCTCGGCTGTTGTCGAGGGTTACAACGTAGGCACCGGGAGCGACTGCAATCACTGCTTTGTCGCCGGTGATGTGTTGCGAAGCCACTTCAGCGCCGTCGAGGGTGTAGATAATCACGTCGCAGTCTTGCGCGCCTTCCACCATCACTCCTCCTGCGGTGGGATACACATCCCATGCGAGGGCGTCGATGCGCGATACCGACGAATAGTCCGAGATTTCGATGTCGTCGATATTCATGCGCTTGCCGGCTGTCTGCTCAAACTTGATGCGAACCGCACCGGCGATGTTTGCCGGGATTGTGTAGGCTGTGAGGATAGTCTCGCTCACTTCGATTTCCTTGAGGAGGGTCCATGTCTCGCCATCGTTCACCGAATATTTCACCTCGATGGTGGCATTGTCGTCGCTGCCGAAACGTGCCGCGTAGAACGAGATTGTTCCGGCTCCCGAGGTCTTGTTCTCCATCATTTCGATATAGGAATTTGCGGTCTTGCCAAATCGTGCCGATTGCGAGCCGCGGCTGTTGGGGTCGCCCCACACGCCCACATCGCCGAAGCGCCACAGGCAGGCGTGTCCGTCGATTGCGGTGCTCCAGTAGCCGCCGGTCTCGATTCCCTCGAAGTCTTCGATGAACGACTTGGGATAGCCCACAGTGGCGACGACATCCACTTCGTCGCCCTCAAACGATGCTGTGGCGAGCGTGAGCAGTCCGGTGTAGGTTCCTTCGTTCAAAACTGCCTTGCAGCGCACATAGATGTATTCGCCTTCGGGGTCGATGGTGAGGTGTTGCGACCAATTTTCCTTGTCGCGGCTTATCTCGAAGTTGCCCGAGATTTTGGCGTCGATTTGCTCGGTAACATATTCGGTGTAAACCTGCACGCTCATCGGCTCGGAAGCCACGCCTGGAAGAGTGTTTAGCACGATGCCGCTCTCGGGATAGATGAGCGCGAGAATCGGGGTGGGGTCGGCTGTTGTTACCTTCACCTTGTTGGATTTGAGTGTGCCGTCGGTGAGGCTGAGCATATAATAGTAGTCGGTGCTGTAGTTCAGCCCGGTAACAACGAGTTGTTGCGCCGAAGCAGCCACTTTCACCGGATAACCGGCAACGGGGGTGGTTGCGTCGCTCTCGAAGAGCGAGAAAAGATAGTCGGCGGTGCCCGAGATGTTGGTCCAGTGGGCTGTGAAGCCGTCGATGCCGATTCCGGTGGCTTGCTGTGCCGGGATGCCGTCGAGTGCCGATGCTTTGGCGATTATAGAGAAGGCTATGTCGCCACTCTCCACCGAAATCGATGTGGAGTAGTCGCCGGCGACATTGGCGGTGAAATAGATGTCGAATTTTGCGCCTTCGGCACTGCACAACTCATCTTTGTCGAGAATGTTTTTCGACACCGAGAAATATCGCGGGTCATCCACCTCGATGGCGAAATTCTCGGTGAGCGCCGATGCTTTCACCGTTACTGTGGTCTTCACCTGGCGGTTGAGCGATGTGGTGCCGAGGTTATAGACAGTACCATCGACAGGCGAACTCACATTCGGCTTGGCGGCACCGCCGGGCACCCAGCCCTCGTTGCTGCGGTTGCCCCAGATGTATTCTGCAAGTTCGGGGTGGTCGATAAACGGGTTGCGGTTTTCCTGATGGTTGCTCACTGCGTCGTTGCGGTTGATTTCTTTTTGGCTCACCGGGTCCTCGCGGTGCCACTTCATGAGTAGGTTGATAGCCCAGGTGGTGTAGCAGGGGTAGTTGTTGCCGGCGAGCATCGGGCTGTTCCAGGTTGCGAAACGGTCGTTGTAGGCTGCCGCCATATAGAAATAGGTGCGCGCAAAATCGCCTTTATATTGGTCGTCCGGCTCAAACACAGTGCCGCTGTAGCCGGGGAATGTACACTTGCCAAGGCGTCCGAGCGGCTTGATGGAGCCGTTGGAGGCGAGGTATGTGCCGTTCTCACATTCGCCATAGGGGTAGTTGCTCCGCTGCCCGTTCACTTTGCCGTCGGTAGGGTAGATGTGATAGGCGTCGGAATACATCGGAGATGCATCGTCAAACCAACTTTTGGGGAATGAGTGCTCGCGATTGTAGCAGTCGCCCACCTTGGTGTAGCTGCCACACTGCTTTTTGCCGGGGGTGAATTTCGATGTGGAATACATGTCCCACACATATCCGTCTGCGGTTACATCCGAGGTCTTGTAAACGGTCCATAGTCCGTTGTAACCCACATTTTCATGGCTTCCCACAATCCGGCACAATGCCTTGAGGAGTTCCGATTTGTTTTTGCCTTCGGCACTTTTGTAATATCCCGAAGGAGCGGCTGCCCACACTGCCACAGGCAGGGCAAGGGCGCACACAAGGAGTAGAAGATTCTTTAGTTTTGTCATATCTCTAAGATAAGTGTTTATTTGCTTTTCTTGTTTTTGCCGGCGAGCATTCCGCAAGCCGCCATGATATCTTCGCCGCGCGAACGGCGGATTGTGCAGAGCACCCCCATGTCGTTGAGCGCATCGCGAAATGCTGTCATCTTCTCCGGCGGACAGGTGCGGAGCGGAGAGCCGGGAATGGCATGGAAGCGGATGAGGTTGACACGCGCCGATGTGCCGCGGATGAGTTTCTCGAGCGCCTCGGCATGGCGGATGTCGTCGTTCACGCCGTTCCACATGATATATTCCACCGAGAGGCGACGCTGGTGGGCGAAATCGTAGTTCCGCAGCAGCGACATCACATCTTTCACACTGAAGGCCTTCTCCACCGGCATCAGCTGCTGTCGCTCGTCGTGGAATGGCGAGTGAACGCTTATGGCGATGTGCACCGATGTTTCCTCGGCAAGCCGTTTCAATTCGCGCAGGCGTCCTATCGACGACACTGTTACTCGTTTCGGGCTCCACGCAAATCCCCATGGCGAGGTCATTATCTCAATCACCTTCATCACCTGCTCAAAGTTGTCGAGCGGTTCGCCCATCCCCATAAACACCACATTGGTGAGCGCGAGCGACTCGGGGATGCTGAGCACCTGGTTGACAATCTGCGCAGCGGTGAGGTTGCCGTGAAAGCCCTGGCGTCCGGTCATGCAAAACGAGCAATTCATCTTGCACCCTTTCTGCGACGAGATGCACAGTGTGGCCCTGTCCTCCTCGGGAATATAGACACTCTCCACCGCGTTGCCATCGTGGCATGAGAAAAGATACTTTTTCGTGCCGTCGATGCTCTCGGTGGTAAGCGACGGGAGTTCGCGCCCCACGCAATACCGCTTCGACATTGCCTCGCGTACCCCTTTGGGAATGTCGGTCATCTCGTCTATCGAGGTGACGCGCTTGTCGTAGAGCCACTTGGCTATCTGCTTGGCGCGGAACCGCGGCAAGGTGAATTCGGCGGCGAGCACTTCGAGGTCGGAGAGCGTCATGCCGATGAGCGGCAGTAGTTTATTTGATTCGGTGGTAGTTTCCATATTTTTAAAGTGTGAATTACAAAAGTACAACAAATAGCACACCCCGCAAAGCAACCACCTATATTTAACAGTATTTAAGCGATGCGATGCATGCGCTGCACGCAGCGCAGGTTATAGGGTTATGGGGTTATGAGGTTAGGTGGTTATGAACAGTTGCACCCGCTCCGGGGTGCTCACCGCCTCGTCCCTCGTTCCTCATTCCTCATTCCTGTCTAACCCCTAACCTGCACTGCCCCGCAGCGCTTTCGGAGAGGCGAGGTATTATCAATCCCCGGAGGGGATGGCAGCCGTGCGTAGCCCCGTATTTCGCCGACCTGGGCGTCGGCGACATGCGGGGCACCCATGATACACAGAACGTTGCACGCAACACCATGGTGGAAGCGACAGCCTCGCACCACCTCCGGGGTGCGATTTGGGGGGACACCACCACGCCCTCCCCGCATGTCGCCACGACCCCGCGTGGCGAAATACGGGGCTACGCACGGCTGCAACCCCTCGCGGGGTAGCGAATTACCTCGCCTCTTGCTATCGCCCACCCCGCACAGCGCCTGCCACCCAGGTCGGTGAAATACGGGGTATGGGAAATGTCCGCCTTTTGTCATCGTTCCGACGTCAACGGCGTGTGCGTGCAGAAGCACTCGCTCTGGGGTGCTCACCGCCCCACCACCGCTCCACCTCGTCCCTCTTAACCCATAACCTGCGCTGCAACGCAGCGCCATGGGCACAAAAAAAGTGTGCCATCCTCGCGGGTGGCACACTTTTGTGGGAAACTAAACTATTTTACTAACACTTTTACTACTGTATTGTCAGTTTTTACTACATAGAAGCCGGGGGCTACTGCGATAGCGTCGCTGTCGGCAATGTTGCGTGTGGCAACGAGTGCACCGCCTGCTGTATATACGTTCACTGTGGCTGGTGATGCTACGCTCACTGCGATTTCGCCGTTCATGCCACGAACGATGGTGCTGCCGATTTCGGCTTCTTCAACTCCTGTTGAAACATCCTCCGAACTTGTTGCGTTGAATGTCAATGCTTTGTCGCCATTAACCACGATACCGGTGAATTTGTACCATGCACCAGCAACGACAGCGCTCTTGGCAGAGAGTTTGGCAATATTTACTGTCATCTCCACTGCGTCTGGTTCCTCTTTCGAAGCCGCGAGGGTAACCTCATTGCCCGAAACGGCTTTCACGTAGCCTGTGAGGTGGCAGTATTCGCCTGCTTGCGGAGCCACGAGCCAGATGTTGTTGACATGGGCATTGTCGGCGTAGATGTTGAAGTTGGCAACGCGGTAGTTGTTGAGTTCGCGTGTGCTTGCAGCCTTTGCGTTTGCTGTTGTAATGTTAATAACAGGGAATGTTGTGGTGTTGTCACCCTTTGTGAAGGCTGTGCCAGCTTCGATTTCCTTGTTTACATCTTCGGCTGTGAGACCTGGGATGGCAACCCAGTCTTCTTGAACTAAAGTGATGTCTTTGCGGTCGCCTTTGGGGTTGTTGTCGCTGAAGTATTCACCTGCCTTGTCGCTATTGTAGAGGTTCTTGTTTGAACCCATGTTGCCTATTGTAGAGGCATAAACGTAAGTGCCGTCGAAATAGTGGGTGTGGAGAGTGTTGAGAGTAGTGTTCTTGCTGCCCATGATGCTCGACCAGTGTGCATAGAGAGTGCCGTTGGTGGTTGCGCCCACTGTGGTTACGGCATTGCCTGTAAACCAGCGGTTGTCATACCAGCCCTGGAATGTGCACCCCACTTTTTCTGCTGCATAGAGTG
>SFER01000136.1 GCA_004557195.1 Bacteroidales bacterium
TTCCCATTCCGAACAGAGAAGTTAAGCCTCACCACGCCGATGGTACTGCGAAAGTGGGAGAGTAGGTAACCGCCCCCTAAGCCCCGGCCCCCTCCGGGGCTTTCTATTTTAAATCCCCCGAAGATTTTTAGTGATAAAAATTGTAAAAATGCACCTTAATTCTATTTTTATTGCTAACTTGCACCATGCAAAATGGTATTTAACAATATGGAAAACAAACTTCAATCCTCCAACGAGGATATTATCTCAAGAATCAGGTATTTGATGAACGAAATGCACCTCAATCAGGGGCAGTTTGCTCGTCGTGTGGAGATGGATGCCACCAATATGTCGAAGCATCTCAATGGAAAACTCCCTATCAACGACACTCTTATCAATAAAATAGCGGTGAATCTCGGTGTGTCGCGCGAGTGGCTCCGATATGGCAAAGACCTCCCGTTTGCCAAGGATGGTGCACATTTCGAGCCGGGACTTATCAATGTAGCCAATCGCGACCTCGTTCCCACCTATGTGGGGACACCGGTTTACGATATTGATGTCGCCGCCGGATGCTCGCCGAGAGCCATGATGTTTTCCGACGACAACATCGTAGGCAATATCAACCTCCCCGCCGTGGCTCCCAACTGCCGCATCGTGCAGGTGAGTGGCGACAGCATGACCCCGATTATCAACAGCGGTGATATGGTGGCGATTCGCGAGATAGAATCCACCGAAATTATCTTCTGGGGGCAAATCTACGTCGTTATTCTCGATGATTACAGGCTTGTGAAGTATCTGCGCAAGCACGACGACCCCTCCATGGTGATTTTGCGCAGCGAGAACCCAAATTACGACGACATCGAGGTTCCGCGCTCCAAAATCCGCCAACTTTTCCTCGTGCAAAATGTAATTCGCATAGATTCGCGCTTGTAGAGCGATAATTAAGCAAAAAATTTGCCTGATTTGAATTTATTTTCTTACCTTTGAAAATCAAATTTTTAAAACCGATATAGATATGCAATATTGGGCAGTTATTGATAATGAAAGAAAAGGGCCTATGACTTTCGAAGAACTGAAAGAGATAGGTATCACGCCTTCTACGCTTGTGTGGAAAGAGGGTTTGGAAAATTGGGTCCCCGCTAAGGATGTTGAGGAACTCGCACCGTTGTTTGAAGAAATTCCCCTCCCTGCACCTTCCGACCCTGCACCTTCCGTTCCGGAGCCGGAACAGGAGCCGGAGAGCGCTCCGGCACCCGAGGCTACAACTTCCAATGAATGGCAAAGTGGATTCTCTGCCGGATGGGCTGCCGCTATCAACAGCGGCAACAACAGTCAGCAACAACCTCAACAGCCGACTCCATTCTCGCAACCACAACAGCCGGTAAGTGATTGTCCGCCCACCTATTTGTGGCTTGCAATAACCGTGCTTGTTGTGATGACTTTGTGCTGCTGCAATCCGTTTGGGTTGATTGCTATTGTGCCGCTCGTCTATGCCACCAAGGTGAAGAGCGCCTATGAAATGGGCGACGTGGAAAATGCCAAGTCGTATTCGTCGAAGGCTCTCTACTGGAGTATCGGAACCATTTTCATCAGCATTGTGTTGGGAGTCATTTATTTTATTGTCAACCTGTTTGTGTCTTACCCGGTTAATCTTCTCAATATTTGATGAGCGGTTCTCAAAAGCGAATAATAATAACCGCGATGGCTATTGTCATCGCGGCTTTACTTTTTTTGCTTTATTATTATGTGGCTCCTGCGGTGCCTTGGCTCATGCCCAAGTGTATGTTTCACGAGTTTACCGGCTATCGTTGTCCCGGTTGCGGGCTTCAGCGAGCGCTCATAGCGGTTCTACATGGCGATTTCGCCGCTGCCATCCGCTATAACTACAGCCTCCTCGTAACCATCCCGGTGCTTGCGCTTTATCTTGTGGCGTGGGTGCTGCGTGAGAGGCTCCCGCGGTTATACCGCTTTCTCGGGAGCCTGACAACATTCTGTATCCTCCTTGCGCTGATGCTTGCCTGGTGGATTGGGCGCAACATCGCAGGGGTGTAGCGACACTATTTCTTGTAGGCGTCGTGGTGCACGTTCTTGATGGCGCGTCCCGATGGCTCGTTCATGTTCTTGAACGACTCGTCCCAGGCGAGAGCCTCGGCGGTGCTACATGCCACCGACGGCACCGACGGCACGCATTGCGCGGCTGTCATCGACGGGAAATGCTCCTCGAATATCTCGCGGTAGTAGTATTCCTCCTTGCAGCGCGGCGGGTTCACCGGGAAACGCTTGGCGGCATTTGCCATCATTTCGTCGGTTACTTTGCTGCTTGTGATTTCCTTGAGGGTGTCTATCCAACTATAGCCCACGCCATCGGAGAATTGCTCTTTCTGGCGCCATGCAACGCTCTCGGGGAGCATGTCTTCAAACGCCTTGCGTAAAATATATTTCTCCATTTTTCCATCTTTTGCCATTTTCGCCTCGGGATTGGTGCGCATTGCCACATCGAGGAACTCTGTGTCGAGAAACGGCACGCGTCCTTCCACGCCCCATGCTGCAAGCGCCTTGTTGGCGCGCAGGCAGTCGTAGAGGTGTAGTTTCTTGATTTTTCTCACTGTCTCCTCGTGAAATTCCTTGGCGTTCGGAGCTTTGTGGAAATAGAGATAGCCTCCGAAAATCTCATCGGCACCTTCTCCCGAAAGCACCATCTTGATTCCCATCGACTTGATGACCCTCGCAAGGAGATACATAGGAGTTGAGGCGCGCACGGTGGTTACGTCATAGGTTTCGATATAGTAAATCACGTCGCGGATGGCGTCGAGACCCTCTTGCACGGTGTAGTTGATTTCGTGATGCACGGTGCCAATATGTTTGGCAACCTTGCGAGCCGCCTCGAGGTCGGGAGCCCCCTTGAGCCCCACGGCAAACGAGTGCAAGCGGGGCCACCATGCGGCTTCCTTGCCGTCTTCTTCGATGCGTTTGGGGGCAAACTTGGCTGCGATAGCCGATATGACCGAGGAGTCGAGACCGCCCGAGAGGAGTACGCCGTAGGGCACATCGCTCATGAGTTGGCGTTTCACTGCATCTTCGAGAGCCTTGCGAATCGCCTCGCTCGAAGCCTCGTTGTCTTTCACTGCGTCATACGACTCCCAATCTCGCTTGTACCATTGCTTCGTTTCATGAGTGTCGCTGCGATAGATGTGTCCCGGCAAGAACGGCTCAATCGACTGGCACACACCTTCAAGCGCCTTGAGTTCGCTTGCAAAATAGGTGCCGCCGTTGCTGTCGAGACCGATATACAAAGGAATCACACCAATCGGGTCGCGCGCGGCGATGAGCAAGTTTTTCTCGCTATCGTAGAGGGTGAAAGCGTAGATGCCATTGAGGTCGTCGAGAAAATCAACTCCTTTTTCGAGGTAGAGGGGGATAATCACCTCGCAGTCGCTGCCGGTAGCGAAATTGTATTTTCCGGCAAAACTTGCGCGGATGTCGCGGTGATTGTAGATTTCTCCATTCACGGCAAGTATAATCTTGCCATCTTCCGATTTCAGCGGTTGTCCGCCCGACTCCGGATCGACAATCGAGAGGCGCTCGTGAGCCAGAATCGCATGTTCCGAGCAGTATATGCCCGACCAATCGGGTCCGCGGTGTCTGATTCGTTTTGCCATCTTGAGCACTGTGGACCTCTCGCCCGAAATATCTAATTTACTATTGAAAAGTGTTACTATTCCGCACATAAAACTTGTATCTTTTATTGTTTGGCTGCAAATTTAATAATATTAAATCAAAATGCAATAAAAATAGCGGAAAAATACGCAATTTGATAGAGAAATAATTTTAATGCTATCTTTGTGCTATCAATTGTGCTGTTTGCGGAAATACGTTTTTTTTGAGCAATACATTGTTTTTCTGATTAGTTATTGTAACTTTGCAAACTAACTTTAAAATATTCCAAGATGACAAATAAACTTAAATGCACATTTATCTCCGTAATGGTTTTGCTTGCCGCTCTATCGGCAAGCGCCGACATTCCGGTGGGCTACTATAATGCTATCGACGGCAAGACAACCGAAGAACTCAAATCGGCTATCCAGAGTGTGATTAGAAACCACACACAACTCATATATAACTCGCTTTGGGGGCATTTCCGCAGCACCGACATGTATCCCGACGGCGTGTATTATTGGGATATGTATTCCGACATAAAGCGAACAAGCACCGGTGGCATGAACCGCGAGCACAGTTTCCCGAAAAGTTGGTGGGGTGGAACACAAAACGAGGCTTACACCGACATTAACCACCTCTATCCCTCCGATGGCGATGCCAATATGAAGAAAAGCAACTATCCCCTCGGAATTGTGAATCCCGCCTACACCACATTTGATAATGGGGTGTCGAAGGTGGGCAATCCGCTCGCAGGCTACGGCGGCGGCTCTTCGGTGGTATTTGAGCCCGACGACCGCTATAAAGGCGACTTCGCTCGCACCTATTTCTATATGGTAACTATGTATCAAGACTACACTTGGAAAACCAATTACGCATGGATGCTTGAGCAAGACCTTTACCCCACTCTCAAGCCGTGGGCTTACAATATGCTCCTCGAATGGAGCCGCAACGACCCTGTGTCGCAGAAGGAAATCGACCGCAACGAGGCTGTGTATAGAATTCAGAAAAACCGCAACCCGTTTATCGACTTCCCCGGGCTCGAGGAGTACATCTGGGGTAACAAGAAGGGGAAACCTTTCAATGCCAATATCGGCGGCGAAACCGGCGACCCGGTGCTCGTTACTCCTGCCAACGGCGACGTTTTCGACTTTGACAAGGTGGTTGTGGGGCAGACCGGACGCTTGAAAATCAACATTGCCGGGCAGTATCTCACCAAGAGCCTCTCGGTGCTCATCTATGGCGCCGACGCCAAACTTTTCACCATCTCGGGCAGCAGTTCGGGGCAAAGCGCAAGCATTAATTCATCGCTCATCAACGCAGCCGGAGGCTACCTCATGGAGGTGCTCTACACCCCCACCGCTCTGGGGCAAAGCAACGCTTCGATAACATTCTACGATGGCGGTCTCCCCGCGTCGGCAGTGGTGCAACTCAAAGCCGAGGCTGTGCCGGAGCCTGTCCTCACTGCGCCTATCGCTCTCGAGGCAAGCAACATCGAGGGCACTAACTATCAAGCCAACTGGCAGGTGCCCGATGGCGAGGAAATCGACTACTATATCGTTACCCGCACAATTTTCCGCAACGGCAGCAAATTCACCGCGGAATATATCGCAGAGGAGAATTTCTATCAGTTCGATGACCTCGAGGCAGGCACAACGCAGTCCTACAGTGTCCAATCGGTGCGCTTAGGCTTCCGTTCGCCAATGTCAAACACCATCAACGTGGCACCGGGTGGAGTTGAAGGCACAATGCACGAAGTGGGACTTGCCGTAACCGCTATGGGCGGCGCACTCAAATTCTCGTGCCCTGAATCACACACCGGCATCGAAGTGATAAACCTCGCCGGGCAAGTGGTGATGCGTGTGCCGCAGGTAGATGACGGCACCGTGGTAGAAGTGCCCTCCGGCATGTACTACGTGCGCAGCCGCCAGACTCGCACTCCAATCCCCGTGATTGTGCGATAGCAAGCGCAAACAGCATAGTTGTGCATCACGGCTCGCACGGCGGCTGTGATGCACTTTTTTGTGGATTTTTGCAAAAAATGAAGTGTTTTGCTTTGAATTGGCTTTGGGAAGTGTTATCTTTGCAATACAAAAGAGATACAAACCGATAAATTTCCAAACCCTATGGCTATTTTCCTCCAGTCGCTCGGACAGGGCGGTTTCGGCATTACATACCTCGCCACGCAGGTGAATCTCAACCGCCAGGTGGCGATAAAAGAGTTTTATCCAAAGGATTTTTGCGATACATCGCAAGTGCGTCTCACCCCGAAGCCGGGCGACGAGGAGTTGGTGGCTCGTTTTAAGCGCAAATTCATCTCCGAGGCTCGCAATGTGGCAAAACTCGACCATCCCAACATCGTGAAAATCTACGATGTGTTTGAGGAAAACTCCACCGCCTATTTTGTGATGGAATATGTCGAAGGGGAGTCGCTCGACGCTATGTCAAAGCGCGGGGCGATGAGCGAGGCAGACGCGCTGCACTATATCATCCCGATTGCCCGCGCGCTCGAATATGTCCACAGTGAGAATATGACCCACCTCGATGTTAAGCCCGCCAACATCATGGTGCGACGAAAAAACAACACCCCGGTGCTCATCGATTTCGGTTTGGCAAAGCAGTACGACCGCACCACCGGCGGCGAGACATCCACCTCGTTTGTCGGTCTAAGTCCGGGCTACGCACCCATTGAGCAGTACAATCAAGGTGGCGTGAACACCTTCTCGCCCCAAATCGACGTGTATGCCCTCGGCGCAACCCTCTATCGCCTCGTTACAGGCATCACCCCGCCCGAGCCTGCCATGCGCGAAAGTCAAGAGATAAAAGTTGCTGCGCAAATCTGTGCGGGTACGCGCAATGCAATTCAGCATGCAATGCGGGTGTTCAAAAATGACCGAACTCCATCGATGACTGCATTCCTCGCCGAATTGTCTGCATCCCCAACACCAACCCCGCAACCGCATCCAACACCAAAGCCACAGTTTAAGTTTCCGAAAATCGGCTTGATAGCCCTTGCGGTGCTTGCTGTATGGGTGATTGGTGTATTAATTTTCAAAAATTGCTCCAATAAACCAACCAACGAGGAGAAAACCGTGCCCTATGATAGCACAACTACCGAACAGGTAGTAAATGAAGAGGTGAAAACAGAAGAGAATAGTAAGCATGTTTCCACAGTCACGCTTGAAGCAGTGCCGTTTAAGAAAGATGCAACTATTATTAATATGTATTTCTCATCGAATGGGCTAACTATCAAGAGCCCCGACAACAAAAAACAACTGTATAAAACTGCATTGGTATTTGGGACCATACTTGGGACCGATGTGAACATCCTTCCGAACAACGATATAGTGAAATATGTCCTTAAGGATGAAAAAACCAGGGCGTTTATCAATTTCAAAAAGAGCATTGGCGATACCGATAACATTGTAATCTGTTTCACCAACAAAGAGGTAGAGTTGCGAGTGGTAATACCGGTTGTCAAGGAAGGCAAGCCGGCTGCTATTACGACCGGAACAGATTCAAAGGAAGATGGAAAGGCTTCTTCTAAGAATAAGAATGCTAAAACACCAACTCCCGACCCCTCTACTGCGAAGCCGGTGAGCAAACCGGAATCTGCACCGGAATCCACACCTGCTCCGACTCCAACCCCCGAACCGAAACCGGAGTCGACACCAGAGACTCCTACTCCAGGAGCCACAACTAATGTAGCCTAATGATTGGAAAATATAATATAATAAAGGAGATAGGTCGTGGTGGTAGAGCTAACTATGAGGCTGTCTTCCCCGTGATTGTGAAATAGCAAGCGCAAACAGCATAGTGCATCACGGCTCGCATGGCGGCGGTGATGCACTTTTTTGTGGCTTTTTGCAAAAAATGGAGTGTTTTGCTTTGAATTGGCTTTGGGAAGTGTTATCTTTGCAATACAAAAGAGATACAAACCGATAAATTTCCAAACCCTATGGCTATTTTCCTCCAG
>SFER01000137.1 GCA_004557195.1 Bacteroidales bacterium
AAAACCATTATGAGAAAAGCATTTCTTTTGGCAATGGTAATGTGCTTTGCAGCAATGGGTAATGCCCAACTGCTAAAGGTGAGTTCGGTAGAGAAGGTTCCCCTTCCCGAGAGCGCATCGGCAAGCATTTCAACCATTAGTCCCGACGGCTCATTCGTGCTCGTTACGGACAATTTCAAATCAGGTATCAGCAAATGGGACATTTCATCTGCTGCCTACACACAAGTGTCTTCAACCGGTTACAGTGTGAGCATCCTCGACGACTGCTCTACAATTGTGTATCGCGAGAACTCTTTCGACGAGAATCACCTCCGCTATGTGTCGGTTAAGACTCTCGACCTCGCAACCAAGAAAGTTGCAACTATCGTCGCTCCCACCCGCAACCTCAATGGTGTGGCAGTTGCCGGCAACACTGTTACCGCTATCGACAGCCGCCGCGCTACAGTGAAGGCTGTGAAGGGCGTTAAAGAGAGCCGTCCAACCGCTTCGATCGACAAAGGTCAGCTCTGCATCACCGTAAACGGCAAGACTTCGGTTATCTCGCCTAACGGTCGTGAGGGTCAAAGTTACCTCTGGCCATCGGTATCGCCCGACGGCAAGAAGGTTGTTTATTACCTCGCTGCAACAGGTTGCTTTGTTGCCAATATCGATGGCTCGAATCCTGTAGCACTCGGTATCCTCCGTGCCGCTAAATGGTATGACAACAACACCGTTGTGGGAATGGTTGACCATGACAACGGCGAATTTGTTACCTCTTCTTCCCTCATGGCTGTTTCTGCCGACGGCAAAATCCGCCAGGAAATCGCCCCCGAAAACGCTATGGCTATGTATCCATCTATCTCGGCTGACGGCAGCAAGATTTCATACACTACTCCGGCAGGTGGATTGTATATTATGAACATCACTAAATAACACGACGCAATATGAAACTAAGATATATCGTTGCCACTTGCGCGCTTGCCATTGCAGCAGCAGGTAGCCTCCAGGCACAAAAAACAGCCGACCAATTGCGCATCTATATCAACCCCGGACATGGTAGCTGGACAGCCAACGACCGCCCAATGCGCACTATCGACCGCGCGGCTTATGCCGACCCCGACAATGTAGATACAACAGGCTTCTTCGAGACCAACACCAACATCCAGAAGTGCCTGTTCCTTCTCCACAAGCTCAACGACATGGGTATTCCGTTTGACGGAACAAAGAACCAAGATAACGCCAATCCGGCTCGTCTCGGTGCTGCCCTCGACTTGAGCAACAACCTCGTTATGTCGCACGTTAAGGCAGGTCCTTACCCAACAGTGAAAATGGGTGCCGACGCAAGCCTTGCCGATGCTTATAACCGTTCGCTTTCCGAAATCTCTGCCGAGGTTGACGAAAACAACTTCGATATGTTCATTTCTATCCACTCCAACGCAAATGTGGATGGCGACGGCGTGAACTATCCTCTCTATCTCTACCGCGGTGCCGACGGTGCCCCCGAAGTTGCAACCAGCGACAAGATGGCTGAAACTTGCTGGCCCTACGCATTCGAGAATCCTCACATGGACTGGAGCTACTATTCCATGACCAAGATGAACCTTCGCGGCGACTGGAGCTTCTACGGCGAAGGAAACAAGTGGACCAACAGCAAGGGCTACACCGGCTATCTCGGAGTTCTCATGCACACTGTTCCCGGATTCCTCGTTGAAGGATACTTCCACACCTATCAACCTGCTCGCTATCGCGCTATGAACGACGATGTGTGCCACATGGAAGGTCTTGCTTACGCTCGCGGTATCTGCGAATACTTCGGCTTGAACAAGGAAACCACAGGCTACATCTATGGTATCGTTCGCGACCAACACGAGAAATTCAAACACGACCTCTACCACGCGATTGCCACCACCAACTCGGTGTATAAGCCTCTCAACGGCGTAGTCGTTACTTTGAAGAAAGGCGAAGAAGTGGTTGCTACCTACACTACCGACAACGAGTACAATGGCGCATTCGTATTCAAAAACGTAGAACCCGGCACTTACACCCTCTCTTATTCTCACCCCGACTATAAAGAGGCTGCCGCTGAATTTACAGCACCATTTGAGGTTAAAGCCAACGAAACTTCCTACGTTACCGCTTTCCTTGAATCAACCGCCTACGAGCCTCCGTCGATCATCTATGTTGACTATCCCGACGAAATCAACAACCCGGCTATACGCGCTGCTTCGGCTTACAAGTTCAACGCAGAATATAGCGACCTCGCTATCGAGGCTCTCGCAGGCAAGACTGTTCGCCGCGCCTTTATGCGCAACGAAATGCTCTATGTCCTCGCTCTCGACGCCGACAACGCTCCCTATGTATATGCTGTCAACACCGCTACCAAGGAAGTTACTACTTTAGGCACTGCCGGCACAGCAGGTACCGAACTCGCATTGTCTGATATCACAATGACCGCCGACGGCGTGCTCATCGGTTGCGCTCGCGGTGCAAACGCCTACAACGGCACTGCTACTATCAACATCTACAAATGGGCAAATGATGAGGAGACAGGTCTCCCGACCGGCGACCCCGCTGTATGGTTCACATCCAACAAGACAGGTAACTTCTACAATGCCCATTCAGGCAACTCATTGTACTATCAAGGCACAATGGAAAGCGGTACACTCGTGTTCACAGCCGAGACAACTGCCACTACCGGTAAGATCTGGTTTGCTATCTGCGCTATTGCAGAAGGCGAAAAGATTAGCGACGCTTTCGCTCGTCCCGACGACATGTTCACAAGCGTTGAATTCGGCACCGACTATGCCGTTGCCCTTTCGCCTCGCGATGGTGCCTACATGGTTATCACCGGTAAAGGCGCTATGCCTGCCGAGCTTCTCCTCAGCGATGAACTCAACGACCGCCGCGACCTCCGTCCCGGCTTGCTCAACGTGGCTCCTGCCAAGGTGGGCTTGTTCAAATATGCCGGACACTCATTCATGGTTGCTCCCGACGTTGTAGAAGAGAAGAATGTAGTTAAGATTATCGACTTCACCAATGGTATGCCCGACGCTACCCTCGTTAAAGTGCTCGTTGACACCGACATCACTGCCTCTACTATCATGGCAGCTGTAGGACGCACTGTAGTTACTCTCGACGACGATGGCTTGGCTACCGCCGGCGACATCGAATTGATGGCTGTTACCAACGGCACTATCACCAAACTCACTACCGCCACTGCCGAACAACCTAAGTTCCAGTCGGCTTACGCCTACAACCTCAAAGCAGTTCAAGACGAGACCAACACTATCTTCTCGTTCACACTCAATGCCGACGCTCCTCATGTTAGCCTCGTCCTCACCGCAGCAGACGAAGAGACAATCATGGAAGACTGGTCGGTTAGCCTCGGTGAACTCACCAAGGGTGAGCAACAATATGTTATCGCCAACGAGAAATTGCCTCTCGGCAAGTACTCTTGGGCTATCGAAGTAACAAGCAACTCTATCCCGACAGGTGGTGTGGTTGCAAGCAGCACAGGTGCAAAAGTGAGCGCAAACGGTCGCGGTGGTGTGGCTGTAGATAACGACCCCGAAAGCCCGATGTTCGGTAATATCTACGCTGCCTACGGCTACTCCGAAGGTCTCGAGATATTCGACCCGCAATTGAACAGCAAAGGCGTTTATCTCAAAGAAGCCTTCAGTTCAAGCAACGGCTCTTCTCCTTTGCGTATCGCCGTTAGCGACCGAAAAGTATATCTCACCGACTGGAGCGACGACCACGCAGGACTCTGGATGTTCAATCCCGCAACTCCCGACGCAGGTGTTTCCAACGTATTTGTGGGAACTCCCGACAGCGATGGCTGTATTAAGAATAGCGACGGTGTAGCAGTGGGTGGCGGCACAACAGGTGTTGCATTCCTCGGCTCGGGTGCCGACCGCAAACTCTATGTATTCTGCGAAGACTATCCTGCAGGCAACGGCCAACGCGCTGTTCGCTACGACATCGGCGCTGCCGACACTTGGAACCAGGCTCCTACAGGCGTGCTCGAAGAGGCTTCCAAGAAGATGCTCAATACCAATGTCGAAGTTAATGTCCTCGAAGAGGGTGTATTCCTCTCGCAAGTGCGCGGCGCAGGCAACAACAACACAAGCGCTCCTGCATTTGTTTATTGCGACCATGATGGCAAACTCCTCATCAATGGCGGTAGTTGGGACGACCTCAACGGCTGCAGCGGCGCAGGTCTCGCTATCAGTGCCGACAAGAAGATGATGGCTATCGTCGATGGCAGCGGCAACATCCGCGTTTACGACATCGTTTGGAACGAAAATATGCCGGAATTTACCTACAGTTACACTGTTAAATTGTCGAACATCACCGAAATCAACCAGCTCAAGTTCGACTATGCCGGCAACCTCCTCGCTTACAACCGAAAGACCGGTCTCCTCGTTATCGCTCTCCCGGGCGATGCCGCAGTTACCACTACTCCGGGTCCCGAAAGCCAGGTTATCACCGGCGTTGAGGCCCTCTCAATCGAACCGTCGGATGTTCTCATCGTTTATCCCAACCCCGCCGAAACTGTAGTTAACGTTCGCACTGCCGAAGACATCAACAGCATCGTTCTCTACAACCTCTCAGGCGCTATGGCTACAGGCGATGTTACTGTCGATGGCAACAACGC
This sequence comes from Bacteroidales bacterium, assembly GCA_004557195.1. GTDB lineage: Bacteria > Bacteroidota > Bacteroidia > Bacteroidales > Muribaculaceae > W0P31-042. Next base: position 4,637 of record SFER01000137.1, read on the forward strand.
TACCGTAAACGTAGAAGGTCTCCCCGCAGGAACCTACATCCTCAAGGTTAATAACAAGACAGCGAAAGTTATTAAGAAATAATAACCTATCAATTAACCATTATCTATCCGCGAAGCCCCCACACTCCCTGTCGGGGGCTTCTTTTATTGTATCGCCACCACGCCCGCAAAACGGCATCCACACCGGTTTCACGATGCAAAATTACGGCGCGGCGATGCGATTTTGATGCATTTTGCGCGCGTTTCGGCGTTTTAACCCAATTTAACCGTATTTTCCGTTGTATCTTTGTGCCACAATCCGGCGACACCGCGCATTAGCATTGCAGTGTCACGATTATTTTGTAACTTCGCAGTGGATATGAGAGGGATTTTGCTCTACATATTGATTTTTCTCTGTCTTTCGGTGGCTGGATGCGGCGGCGGAAGGAGTTACGACAGCAGGCTTGTGGCTGCCGACAGCCTTGTTGCGTCGCAGCCCGATTCTGCGTTGAGGATTCTGCGCGACGTGGGGTTCGACAGCATGTGCAGCGATGCCGACCGCGCCTATTTTGCGCTGCTTCTCACTCAGGCGAAGTATAAATGCGATGAAACTATCACTTCCACCGACACAATCGACATTGCGTTGGATTATTTCTCGGACGGCAGCGATGCCGATAAGCGTCTCCGTTCGCTCATCTACCGCGGAGCCTCACTCACCGATATGGGAGAGATAACGACAGCAATGGAGGCATACAAGCAAGCCGAAGCAGCCGCGTCGCCCGACGATTACGAAAACCTCGGCTACATCAACCTCCGCATGGCAAGCCTATATAACAAAACTTATATAGTTGATAGCACTGATTTGGTAAAATATAAAAAGGCACTATATTATTATAACAAAAGCGGTAATAAGCATTACCAATTAGTGTGTATGTCTGCGATTGGCACATTAAATAGAACGATAAATAATGACAGTGCATATTATTATCTCACCTCTGCATTGAAATTGGCTGAAGAATTAGATGATTTAAATAATTATTATATTATTCTAAACACTTTAGCAGGTTATTATTTTAATATAAATGATTATGAACCTGCAAAGAATATATCTTT
>SFER01000002.1 GCA_004557195.1 Bacteroidales bacterium
CGAATTGGATTTGGTGGTTTATGGGGGCGAAGGTTGCGGGGAGCCATTGTTGGGCTTCCTCGTAGTCGCTGAAGTAGTATTGTGCTCGCTCGGAGGCGGGTAGGTCCCAAGTTTCGTTCCGGTACCAGTTGATTTGCTCGAGCGTTAGCTTTTGGTCGCGCCATAGGTGCCACTCGTAATCGTCCATCGAGAAGATGAAGTCAGTGTAGGAGCCTTCGATGGGTAGGACGTTGGCGTTGGATTCGTGCCAGCAGTGGAAGATGGGGGTGTAGGAGACGCGGTTGTTTTGGGCATGGTCCCACAACTCGTAGAAGTATTTCTTTTTGTTTTTGATTGAGCGGTTTCCGCTTTCTACTATGAACATTCCGCCTATGGTTGAAGGGATTAGGCGGCAGGCGACCTCGAGATGTGATGGTTCTTCGGCTCGCTTGTAATCATCGGCATAGCTACAACGGCTTGCGTCGGTGATTAGGGCGTAGTGGTATGGGATGCCGGTGTGATATGAGCGCTTGCTGTAATGGGTGCGGATGTGGGTGTATTTTGCGAGTTTGCGGCAGTAGATGAGGGTTGGGGCGGAATATTTTAGGGCTTTTGCTTGGAGGTTTAGCTCGGAGGGGTTGTATTTGGCGATTTGTTTTATTTCTTGGCGTAGCTCTTTGGCTTCCGTGGTGTTGGGGCACATGATGAGGGAGTTTGCGCCGGGGGTGCGCCAGAATTCTAACCACCTAATGTAGAGTTTTAGGAGGTTGGTGATTTCGTCGCCGGCTGAGTGGAAGATGATGAAGCGGCCGTAGTTGGTTTTGCGAGCGGCTTCGAGATTTGCGATAATGCGTCTTTGGAGGGTCGTGGGGCGGATGTTGATGGTTGCGAGCCAGTATTCGAAATCGTAGTTTGGGCGGTGTTTTAGGGGGTATTGCTGGTCGATTGGCATTTCCTTTGGGACATAGTGGGCGCCGGCTGCGAGGTCGATGCGGACGCGGTCGCCGGTGCAGCCTTCGCCGGTGATTGGGTCGTAGGCGTTGGCGCGGGCTGCGAGTGCCTTGCGGCGCTCGAGGTTTTCATTGATTATGTCCTGCGGGGTGTGATTCATTTGCTTATTTGATAGGGCCAATAGGGCCAATGGGGCCAATAGGCATTTTTGTTTGCAAAGATAGTGTGGGGCGATGCGGGGCGCGTGCAGATTGCGCACAATTTGGCGATTTAACCTTATATTAACGTGTTATTTTGCGATTGTGGGTTCTTGGGGCGTACCTTTGGCACCATTCCTCTATCTATTTCCGATCCCGGTACAACTTCGTAAGTGCCGGGTCGTTATGAACAGATTAGCCGCGTTGCGGCTACAGATTCTTGTGGCGTGGGCGCTGCATAAGCAGCGCATTGTTGCAGGCGTATGCCTGCAGGTTGCGAGCGTCAGCGAGCCACTCGGAGATCTCGGAGCACTCGGAGCACTCGGAGGGGCTCGCTGACGCTCGCCTGTGTCTCGGTGTGGGTGCTTCATTTGCAGCGCGGGTGCGTTAGTAGCGGGGAGCCATTTGAAGGGGCGGGCGCAAAGTATTGCGCCCGCCCCTACGAGCCATGAACGTGAACATGAATGTAACATGAACGTGAACGAATGCAACCGGGGTGGGATTTTGGGTGCATAATGATAACAGCTATATAACGATATGGTAAAAGTTGTGGATTTTGAAAATTTTTGTTGCGGGGGTGATGCAGGTTGGTGATTATTGACTATTTTTGCAGCGAAAAAAATGATTGTTTGATGTGCAAAAAAGGGTCTATACTTAAGTTTCACCGACTAACGCTCAATTCACTGCCGCTAATTCGCCCGTATCTGCAGAATAGCAATGCATTGTCGTGCGACTACACCGTGGGTGGGATATACATGTGGATAGACTATTTCAAATACCACTACTGCATCTATCACGACACCTTAATAATAAAGGGGGTTGCCGAAGACGACATCAACCGCACGGCGTTTTCGCTGCCGCTGGGGAAGATGCCGCTTGCCGAGGCGGTGGAGGTGCTTCGTCGGTATTGCGATGGCGAAGGGATTGCCTTGGAATTTTCGGCAATTACCGAAGCCGATATGGAACGCTTCCGGGAGTTGAACCCTCGTGAGGTGTATGAACTCAAGAACTGGTGCGATTATCTCTATGATGCCGAGAAGTTTCTCACCTATGCGGGAAACAAGATGAAGAAGAAGCGCAACCATGTGAATCAATTTAAGAACACCTACAAGGACTGGAGCATTTCGGCTATAGACGAGGGGAACATCGACGAAGTGAAGCGGTTTATGCAGGATGTGTGCAACGAGAAGAGCGACAAAATACTCGCAGAATATGAGCGCACACAGACACGGCGCGTGCTCGATGACTATAAGGTATATCGCGACATCTTCGACGGCATTGCGCTGCGCGTGGCAGGCAATATCGTGGCGATTGCGATTGGCGAAGTGCAAGGCAATGTGCTGTTTATCCACATCGAGAAGACCAACCACGAATATGACGGAGCGACAGAGACCCTCAACCAGACATTTATCGAATACATGCGCAGCAAGTGTGCGTTTGGCTATGTGAATCTCGAGGAGGATGTGGGCGACGAAGGGTTAAAATCGTCGAAACTCTCGTACCACCCGGAGATAGTGTTGAGAAAATACAATGTGATTTTCGGATGACGAGGGCTTTTGGGCGAAACTATAGGGCCAATAAGGCCAATAGGCATTTTTGTTTGCAAAGATAGGGCAGGGAGATGCGGGGCGCGTGCAGATTGCGACAAAATTGGTGATTTAACTTGATTTTAACGTGTATTTTGGCGATTTTTGGGAGTGGTGTCTGACTGCGTCTTTGTGATGCCGCTATGCTTCTTGGGGCGTACCTTTGGCACGCATTCTATCTATCCTTTACCGATCCTGGCACAACTTCGTAAGTGCCAGGTTATGGGCAGGTTAGCCGCGCTGCGGCTACAGCCTTGTGTGGTGCGGTGCGCTGCTTTGCAGCGCATGTGGGTAATGCTATGTGGAGTAGTCGGAGATCTCGGAGCACTCGGAGTGGCTCGCTGACGCTCGCCTGTGACTGGAGCGATGCGTGAGCAGCGCAGCGGGCAAAGTTCCGCCTTTGGGCGGCGGAGCGATGCGGGGGGCGGTTATCGGGGGGAGTCGGAGAATTTGGTGATGTAGGCGTCGATGACGAGGGTGACGTCGAAGTAGTAGGTGTCGGGGTCGGTTTCTTTGCGGGGCTTCACCTTTAAGACATCGAGGTTTTCGCCCTCGGTTTCGTGACCGATTGCGACGAGGTTCCAGAAGTTGAGGATGTTGTATTCGTGTGCCGGCGATGTAACCACCCAGGGATTGTCTTTAGTGCCGTTGCCCGACGAGACAATGGCAGCGATGAGGTGGTTGAGGCGATATTGCCAAATTGCGGCGCGGGCATTCTTGCGTTTCTCCTTGAGAGCGATGATGAAGAATGTCATCTGCTGGAGGTCGAAGGGGTTGTCTTCGAGCGAGAGTTCGGCATATTTCATGATGGTGTCGCACTCGGCATTGGTGTGTTTTTCCTTGAAATATAGGGGCTTGATGCGCTTGGCATACTCGCTGGCGCGATATGGGTTGTAATCTTCTTGGAAAGCGTAACCGTAGTAGAGATATCGGTAGTCCTCGATGGTCATCGAGGTGTCGGCGCTCATATATTTCTTAATGAGTGTAGGATAGTAGCGGCTCGACTTGGGATTGAGAGTTTCTGCCTTTATTTTATCGAAATCGGGGCGCTCCATTACAAGTTTTTTCTCGGCGTGAGCAGAGAAAGCGAATAGAGCGGCGAGAAGGAATGCAAATATATGTTTCATTGTCGTAGCGTAAGGGTGTTTAGGATGTCAAAAATCGTGCAACTGCTGCATGATAATGTGCCGAGTAGCGGCAACCCCGATAACCATAGCGATAATGGTAGCGGTGAGGATGATGCGCAGTGCGTAGGTGCAAAAGTAGTGAAAAAATTCAGAACCGGGAAATGGAATTGCGGTTCCTTGAGGAGTTTTAACGTAGGCGAGCAGTGCAAGAAAAGCACCGACAACCGCTCCGGGGACGATAAAATGGGAGTCGGCGGCATAGGCAACGAGCGCCAAAACGAGCGAGCCTACAAACATATACACCGCCGACAAAGTGGAAAACGGTGCATGTTTCGCCTCCTTGTCGCCACCCTCGCCCGGGCGGGAAATGTCGATAATAAAGACCGCGCAAGCAATTATGCCCCAGATGATTATGCTCGAATTGTCGAGCCAAATCGTGTCGCCGAGAAAAAACATAATCAAGGCAATGTAGGCAAGCACAGAAGATGTGGAATTGGCACGCAGGGCAAGGAAAGTCGCCCCGACCGCTGCTGCTACACCTATTATATTATATAAAGCAAATGTTGTCAAACTGCTTTCTTAATTATTAAGAAGATGAAACGATTTTTATTTTTTCAACTCGGGATATTTTATTCGGGTGTGGTAGATGATTTTCAAACGCCCGATAAAAGTCTCCTTGATTGTGTTGATGTCTTTAAAGCTGAGAGGCGAGTCGTTGAGGAGCCCGTCGGCAATCTGGCTATCGATAATGCGGTTTACGAGATTGCGGAGAGCCTCGTCGGTGTGTTCCGAGAGACTTCTTGAAGCAGCCTCGACAGCATCTGCCATCATCATAATCGAAGTTTCCTTGGTTTGCGGGTTAGGACCGGGATAGGTGAACGGCGCAGGATCCACCTCGGTGCCGCTCTTGTTGCAGGCAGTGTTGTAGAAATACTTCGCCCTCCCCTTGCCGTGGTGCTGGGTGATGAAATCGATAATCACCGAGGGGAGTTTCTCGCGCTCGGCAAGTTTCACGCCGTGCTTCACGTGGTTGATAACAATCTGCGCACTCTGCTCGGGGGAAATAGGCTCATGCGGATTCACGCCATGCTGGTTTTCGGTGAAGAAAGCAGGATTTCCGAGTTTGCCGATATCGTGATACATGGCGCCGGTTCTCACCAATTGCACATTAGCATTGATTTTACGAGCCGCCTCGGTAGCGAGATTGGCAACCTGGAGCGAATGTTGGAAAGTTCCGGGGCACTCCTCCGAGAGTTCGCGCAAGAGGGGATTATTCACATCCGAGAGTTCCACGAGAGTGACGGTTGAAGTGAAGCCGAAAAGTTTTTCGATGATGAAAATGAGGATGTAGGCAAGGAAAAGGAGCGCCGCATTCACACCAAAGAAGAGGAACAAGCGAGTATTGATGCCCTCGATAGTGCCCTCGCGCACGATAGTGAGCGCACACACCGTAACCGAATAGGCAAGGAAAATGTAGAACGCGCAACTGAGCAGTTGAGAACGCTTGGATAACTCCTTAATAGATATAATAGCTGTCATACCGGCGATAAACTGCAAGAGGATGAAATCGAGTTGCAGAGTAACCGCGAGCGAACAGATAAGCACCTCACAGATGTGGACAAACAGGGCAGTGCGGGAGTCGAAGAAGATTGTGAGGAGCAGCGGGATTGTCGCAAACGGGATTATGTAGAAACCGTTGTCGAAATGGCGCGAGATGCTGAAAGCCGCCACCGAGAAAATAGTGACGAGGAGCATGAGGAAAGTCATGCTGCGCATATTGTTGAAAATACGCCACCTGAAAAGTTTAAGGAATAGGAACAGCGCGATAAAGACAATAGTAACGAGCATCGTCTGCCCCACAATCGGATAGTAGGCTCGGTCGCTACCGCCGCCACGCTCGTTTTTCATTTGGCGATAGGTGTTGAGGATGTTGAAAGTTTGCGGGGTAACGACATCACCGCGGTCGATAATTCGAGTGCCCTTGAGCAGCAAACCAATCGGTGCAAGAGCGCGCTTGTATTCCTCGTTTTTGAGGCGGTTGGAAGTGATGCTGTCGATGAGGATGTTTGGCTCGATGAAATTGGAGATGTTGAGTTGCTGCAGCAACGTGTTGTTGTCGGAGATAGCAACAGCCACCGAATCGATGTGATAATAAGCCTCTCGTGGCGACATAACGGCGCCAACGGGCACCATCGAAGTGGTATTTTGCGAGCGCATCCTCAAATGCGTCATCTCACCGGCACGGATGCGACGATAAGAGTCGGAATCGATAATGCCCTTGTCATAGACATGGGCGAGCGCGCCATATAGGGCATTGCGCAGCGACTGAGGCATCTTTTTGCTATTGAGCAGCGTGTTAAAATCGGAAAGCTCCGTGTTTTTAATCCCGGTATCCTTGACATAGACATTGACAAAGCTACGGTCGATGCTGTCTTTCTTCTGCTCGATGCTTGCAGAATCGAGCGAAATGGGGATATCAAACGGTGCAGTGAGCAGGCTATAGACCCAGGGCTTGCCGAGCGAGTATTCATATTCAAACTTGTCTCGTCGCGGGAGGAAATAGCATATAATAGCCACCGCCGCCACAAAAAGCAGCGCGCGGTAGAGAGCCTCTTTAGTTATTTTGTCGCTGAACATATAGAAATCGGTTGATTAGTCGTTGATACGTGCCACCTTTGTAACCCCTTTCACCTGCTGCAACTCCTTGCAGAGAGTAGTAACAACATTGGTATCCTCGACAAGGACGGCGAGCGTACATTCAAAGACACCCTCGTTGGCAGAGATGTTGAGGTTGCGCATATTGATGCCGAGAGTGGTTGTAATCGCGTGGGTGATTTGTTCCAGGATGCCCATGCGGTCGATACCCTCGATAGAAATGCGAGCCAGGAACTTCTCGTTAAGGGTTTGCCACTTAGTGGAGATGAGCCTGTTGCCGAACGCACTCTTGAGGCGCATGGCAGTGGGGCAAGTGAGTTTGTGCACAATGAGGTGCTTGTTGTCGTCGATAAAACCTACCACATCGTCGCCGGGAATCGGGTGGCAACAAGAAGCAATCTCGTAGTTGTTCTTGCCGTTCTTGGTGGTGAGCAGATAGGTTTTCTTGGGGTCGATTTCCACCGAATCGTCATACACATCCTCCTTGCCGGCGCTGCTGTTGCCGCGCACAAAAGAGAACGGGTTTCGGAGCAATCGGGAGAGGATACCGCCCTTCTTGTAGGTTTCCACAGCCTGCTCGCTAAGGTCGGTGTCGCCATTGCCGAGCGCAAAGAACAACTCCTCCTTGTTGAGATATTTTTTCTCGGCAAGGATTTTGTTCATTATATCGTTGTTGAGCTCGATATTGTTATCGGCAATGAATTTGTTGAAAATCTCCTCGCCCTTATTGATAATGTGGCGACGGTCCTTCTTGAGAGCCGCCTGCAAGCGAGAGCGGCCCTTGGCAGTAACCAGGAATTGCATCCACGCCTGTTGGGGAGTTTGCGAAGCCGAAGTGAGCACCTCCACCTGGTCGCCGCTCTGCAACTTGTGGGAGAGAGGCACGAGTTTGTGGTTCACCTTGCCGGCGATGCAGTGCGTGCCGAGTTCGGAGTGGAGAGTGAAAGCGACATCGAGCACCGTAGCGTTTTTGGGGAGAGTGATAAGTTCGCCCTTCGGGGTGAAAATGATGATTTCGCTTGCGAAGAGATTGAGCTTGATAGATTCGAGGAGGTCGATGCCGTTAGGCTCGGGGTTGTTGAGCACATCGACGATGGTTTTGAGCCACACACCCAATTCGGTGTCTTCCTCCCCCTCGCCGATTTTGTATTTCCAGTGGGCTGCAAACCCGCGCTCGTCGAGTTCGTCCATTCGTTCGCTTCTAATCTGCACCTCAATCCAGTTGCCGTCGGGACCCATCACCGTAACGTGGAGAGCGCGGTATCCGTTGGCTTTAGGGGTGCTCACCCAGTCGCGCAAGCGGTCGGGGTGCATCTTGTAAAGGCTGGTGATTTCGGAATAAATGTTGAAGCAAATCTTCTTCTCGTCTTCGCTTTCGGGGCACTTGAAGATGATGCGCACCGCATAGAGGTCATAGACCTGCTCAAACGGGATGTGCTTGCTCTCCATCTTGTTCCAGATGGAATATACCGACTTCACGCGCGCTTTCATTTCATAATCGAGCCCCATTTTGTCGAGTTGGAGACGCACCGGAGCGGCAAAACGCTCGAAAATCTGTTGGCGCCCCTCCTCGCTCTCGGCGATTTTCTGCTTGATAGTGGCATAAGCCTCGGGGTGCTCATATTTGAAACTCAAATCCTCGAGTTCGGTTTTGATAGCAAATAGACCCAAGCGATGGGCAAGCGGAGCATAGATGTAAAGAGTTTCGCCGGCAATCTTATACTGCTTGTTGGGGCGCATCGAGCCGAGGGTGCGCATATTGTGGAGGCGGTCAGCCATTTTAATAAGAATCACGCGGATATCCTCAGCCATCGTGAGGAGCAGACGGCGGAAATTCTCGGCTTGCACCGAAGCCTTGTCGCCGAAGATACCACCGGAAATCTTGGTAAGGCCATCGACAATCTGGGCGATTTTTTTGCCAAACTGAGCCTCGATATCCTCGACAGTGTATTCGGTATCCTCCACGACATCATGGAGCAAAGCCGCACAAATCGAGGTAGAGCCAAGTCCGATTTCCTGGCTCACAATCTTCGCGACAGCGATAGGGTGGATGATGTAAGGCTCACCCGAGCGCCGCCTCACGCCGCTGTGTGCGCTCTTGGCAAAGCGGAAGGCGCGCTCGATTATTTCCACCTTCTTTCGGTGGTTGCTATTTAGATATCCCTGCAACAACTCTTGATACTGTCGCTCTATCATCTGATCCTCCTCTTCGGGAGTCATTTTTTCGGTTGCCATGACGTTTCTTCTTTTACTTCTGTGTATAGGTTACAAAATTATAAAATAATTGCTCATGTGTCAAGTTATAATCGAAAAAAACTTATCACAGAACAATAAAAAATATCGGGGAATTACAAAAATGAATAAACCGCGCAGAGAAAAGAGGGAACGGGGAGGGAAAAGGGTAAAAAATTGTAATATTTATGTAACATTCAATTAAAGAAAAAAAGTGGTAATTATCGGCATTTGAGTGCACATTGGCACTAAAACTGTGCAAAACGGGATAAATAATGAGCCGAATGTTTTTATATTCAAATTATTATTCGTTACTTTGCCAAGCGAAAATTCAATTTTTAATTTTATAACAATTTAAATTTTAATCATTATGTCTGAAATTGCAAACAGAGTAACAGCAATAATTGTTGACAAATTGGGAGTTAGCGAATCAGAAGTAAAACCTGAGGCAACATTTGCACAAGACCTCGGAGCCGATTCACTCGACACAGTAGAGCTCATCATGGAGTTTGAGAAAGAATTTGGCGTACAAATCCCCGACCAAGACGCAGAAGGCATCACAACAGTAGGTGACGCTATTTCTTACATCGAAAAAGCAAAAGCTTAAACAAGATTATTCTAAGGTAATATACGAATTATGAATTTAAAAAGAGTCGTAGTAACAGGTCTTGGTGCCATTACTCCTATCGGTAACGATGTTCCTACCACTTGGGATAATGCAGTAAAGGGGGTAAGCGGAGCAGGGCCAATCACTCATTTCGATGCCTCAAAATTCAAGACTCAATTTGCGTGTGAGGTAAAAAACTTCAACGCAAGCGACTTCTTTGACCGCAAGGAACTTCGCAAGTTCGACCTTTATTCACAATATGCAATTGTGGCAGCCGAACAAGCAATAAAAGAAGCAGGTCTTGAGACCGAGGGCGTAGATAAGAACCGCGTAGGAGTCATCTTCGCCGCCGGAATCGGAGGCCTCCACACATTTGAGGAGGAAGCCGGATATTACGCATTACATCCCGAACTTGGACCGAAATACAGCCCGTTCTTTATTCCCAAGATGATTGCCGACATCGCAGCCGGTCACATCTCGATGATGCACGGATTCCACGGACCTAACTACGGAACAGTGTCGGCATGCGCATCTTCGACCAATGCCCTAATCGATGCATTCAACTATATCCGTCTCGGAATGGCAGATGTAATCGTATCGGGCGGAGCCGAAGCTGCAATCTTCCCCGCAGGTGTAGGAGGATTCAACTCAATGCACGCCATCTCAACCCGCAACGACAGCCCCGAGACAGCGTCCCGCCCATTCAGCGGCTCGCGCGACGGATTCGTGATGGGCGAAGGCTCGGCATGCCTTGTGCTTGAAGACCTCGACCATGCTCTTGCTCGCGGTGCCAAAATCTACGCCGAAGTGATAGGTGGAGGAATGTCGGCAGACGCCTACCATATCACCGCATCACACCCCGAAGGTCTTGGAGCCATCCTTGTAATGCAAAATGCCCTCAACGATGCCGGCATCAAGCCCGAAGATGTTGACTACATCAACGTACACGGCACATCGACACCCGTCGGCGACATCAGCGAGGTGCGCGCAATCAAGGAAGTCTTTGGCGAAAGCGCATATAAGTTGAATATCAGTTCGACCAAGTCGATGACAGGACACCTTCTCGGCGCCACCGGTGCATTGGAAGCCTTGTTCTGCGTGAAGTCGGTTGAAGAGGACATCGTACCTCCAACAATCAACCACGAACCGGACGACTTGGATGAAAACATCGACTACAATCTGAACTTCACATTTGGCACAGCACAAAAACGCACTGTCAATGTAGCTATGTCGAACACATTCGGATTTGGTGGTCACAATGCTTGCTTAGTAGTGAAGAAATTCAGCGGTAAGTAATCGTATTCAACCGTGTTTTACGATATTATAAAGCGGATAAAGTTCCTGGTTTCTGAAAAACGGGAACTTTATTTGCTTTTTTACAATATCCTCGGGTTCTACCCGTCGAATATCGACCTCTATGTCGAGGCAATGGCACACCGCTCGGCGATGAAGCGCGATGCCAACGGCAAACTCATAGACAACGAACGCCTTGAATTTCTGGGCGACAGTGTGCTCGACTCGGTGGTGGCACACATCCTATACAACAAATTTCCGAAACAAAAAGAGGGGTTCCTCACCAGCACGCGCTCGAAGATTGTGCAACGCGAGCACCTCAACAAGGTGGGGCTATCGCTCGGACTCGACTCCATTATCAAGTGCTCATCGATAATGCCGTCGCATAACTCCTACGTGTGTGGCAATGCGCTCGAGGCGCTTGTGGGAGCAATATACCTCGACCGCGGATATGAAGCCGCCTACGACTTCATTTTGCGCAAGGTGATTGACAAATCGCTTGAATCCTTTGCCAGCGTGGAGGTGAACTACAAGTCGAAAATCATAGAATGGGTTCAGCGAAACAAAACCACGATAGATTTTGAACTCATCAGCACCTCTATGGAAAGCGACACAAACAGCCCGGTGTTTCGCTCGGCAGTGGTGATAGGTGGCGTGTATGTGTGTGAAGCAGAAGGCTATACCAAGAAAGAGTCGCACCAGATAGCATCAAAGAAGGCACTCAAAATGCTGGCACACGACGCCGATTTGCGCAACAAAATCCTTCTCAACGAACAATAGGCAGCCCTAAGCCGGGGTGGCGGAGATTTCGGTGAGAATTGCAACACCCTCCTCGATGCTCGGCACTTCGCTCACAAGAATGGAACGGCGCTCGCGCACTTCGCGCAACTGGCAGCGCTTAATGTTGCGGGTGGCAAAATTGAGAATCTTTCCGAATGTATCCGACTGGTAATAAGCCAGGTTGTCACTCCCCACAAAATAGAGATACATCTTCTTCTCCTTGAACACAATTTTCTCGATACCGAGGCTCTTGCCGAGGCGCCGCAGCGAGACAATGCGGATAAGCTCAAGCCCCTCGCGCGGAATCTTGCCGAAACGGTCTTCGAGACGCTTCTTGAACGCAAGCACATCGGTTTCGCGCTCCATATTGTCGAGCTCTTGGTAGAGCGAAATGCGCTCCCCCTCTTGAGGCACATACATTGCAGGGAAATAGATTTCCATATCGGTTTCGACGGTACACTCAGCCACGTATGCAGCATCCTTCTCCTTGTTTTCCTCGGCAAATTCGTCGGCAAACTCCTCCGTGCGGAGCTCGAGCACCGCTTCCCTGAGAATTTTCTGATAGGTTTCGTAGCCAAGGTCGGCAATGAAGCCACTTTGTTCGGCGCCAAGGAGATTTCCGGCGCCGCGGATATCGAGGTCCTGCATCGCAATGTGGATGCCGCTGCCCAATTCCGAGAAACTCTCGATAGCTTGGAGGCGGCGTTTCGCCACCGGAGTGAGGGGGATATTGGGCGGAACAAGCATGTAGCAGAACGCCTTGCGGTTGCTGCGCCCCACCCTACCGCGCAACTGATGCAGCTCGCTCAAACCGAAATTCTGAGCATTATTGATGATGATTGTGTTCACATTGGGCATATCGATACCGCTCTCGATGATAGTGGTGGCAAGCAGCACATCGTAATCGTGGTTGGCAAAGTCGATAATGCTCTGCTCGAGCTGCTCCGGCGGCATCTGACCATGCCCCACCACCACGCGGGCATCGGGAACCACGCGGGCAATCATATCACGGAGTCCGTAGAGCTGCTCAATGCGGTTGCTGATGAAAAACACCTGCCCATTGCGCGACAACTCGAAATTGATAGCCTCGGAGACGATATCGTCGCTGAGCGATGTTACGCTCGTCATAATCGGATAGCGGTTGGCGGGCGGAGTGGTGATAGCCGAGAGGTCACGCGCCCCCATGAGAGAGAATTGGAGAGTGCGCGGAATCGGGGTAGCCGACATTGTGAGAGTATCGACATTCACCTTGAGTTGCTTAAGTTTTTCCTTCACAGCGACACCGAATTTCTGCTCCTCATCTACCACGAGCAATCCCAAGTCTTTGAATTTGACATTCTTACCGATTAGTTTGTGAGTGCCGATGATGATGTCGATTTTCCCCTCGGCGAGGTCGGCGAGAATAGCCTTGACATCCTTGGGGGAGCGAGCGCGGCTCAGATAGTCGATTCTCACCGGGAAATCCTTAAGGCGGTCGCGGAAAGTGTTGTAGTGCTGATAGGCGAGCACGGTAGTAGGCACCAGCACGGCAGTCTGCTTGTTGTCGGTAGCAGCCTTAAAGGCGGCACGGATAGCCACCTCGGTTTTACCGAAGCCCACATCGCCGCAAATCAGGCGGTCCATCGGGCGGGGCGACTCCATGTCGGCTTTCACCTCGTTGGTAGCCTTGAGTTGGTCGGGAGTATCCTCGTAAATAAACGACGCTTCGAGTTCTTGCTGCAAGAAACCATCGGGCGAGAAAGCGAAGCCCTTCTCCTCGCGGCGAGCGGCATAGAGTTTTATGAGGTCGCGCGCGATGTCTTTGAGTTTGTTTTTGGTGTTAGCCTTCAGTTTGTGCCAAGCGTTGCTGCCGAGCTTGTTGAGGCGCGGCTTCTCCCCCTCTTTTCCGCGATATTTCGAGAGTTTGTGGAGCGCATGAATCGACACAAACACGATGTCGTCGCCCTGGAAGGTGAGTTTAATCATCTCCTGCAGTCGTCCGTTGACATTGGTGCGCATCAAGCCGCCGAAACGCCCCACACCATGGTCGATGTGCACGATATAGTCGCCCACCTCGATTTGGTTCAGTTCCTTGAGCGACAGCGCGAGTTTGCCACTGCGAGCGCGGTCGCTTTTGAGGCTGTATTTGTGGAAACGGTCGAAAATCTGGTGGTCGGTGAAGACACACAAACGGCTTTCGTTATCCACAAAGCCCTCGTGGAGAGTCTTTTCCACCGCGGTGAACGGAATATTGTCGCCGCGGTCGCGGAAAATCTCGCGCAGGCGTTCAATCTGCTTCTCGCTCTCGGAAAGGATGAAAATTTCGTAGCCCTTCTTGAGGAAATCGCCGAAGGATTCGCTAATCAAGTCGAAATTTTTATGGTAGATGCCTTGCGGGGCGAAATTGTATTTGACAACGGCATCAGCCTTGCGCGAATCCTGCCCCGCGGTGAAAGTGATTTTACGGAACGAGGCAAAACGGGCACGGAAGCGGTCGTAATCCACCACGTTGTCCATGGCGTTGCGGTCGCCCTCATTGGCTATGAGTGTTTTCTCCGACACGGTCTCCTTCCCTATCGCCTCGATGCGCTGCAGGGTCCAATCGGCATCGCGCACAGCAATGAGCGGGTTGTCTTCGACAAAGTCGAGGAGCGAAATTCCGGCACTTTTGCCGCTTGCGCCGGCATTGTTGAGGATATACACCTCGTTAACTTTCTCCTCCGAGAGTTGGCTCTCGACATTGAAGATGCGGATGCTGTCGATGTCGTCGCCAAAGAAGTCGATGCGGTAAGGGAGTTCGTTGGTGAATGAATAGATGTCGATGATAGAGCCTCTCACGGCAAACTGCCCCGGCTCGTAAACATAGTCGGTCTCTACAAAGCCGAATTTGCGCAGGGTGCTGATTACATCGTTGCGCATCACATTTTCATCGACAGCCAGTCGCATAGTCGATTCCTCGACACAAGCGCGGCTTTCCACCTTCTCGGCGAGCGCCTCGGGATAGGTAACCACGATGCGGGCACCATTGTCTTGAGTCCAGTTGTTGAGCACCTCGGTGCGGAGGATAGCCGCCGGGGCATCCACCTGCCCATATTTAATGTCGCGCTTGTAACCCGAAGGGAAAATGAGCACATTGCTTTCTCCAAGGATTTGGCAGAGGTCGAAATAGATATATCCGGCATCGTCGTCGTCGTTGGCAATCACAATCATTTTCCGCTTGTCGGGAAGCGGAATCGAAGCGAGAGTGACAGCCACAGACGAGCCGGCAAGCCCACACAACGCCACATCGCCGATTTTGTCGTCGGCAATGCGCGACAATGCTGCAACGCGGCTTTTAGAGTTGATTTTCTCACAAAGCGTCTTTATGTCCATTGTAATGTGCTATTTCTTTAACAGTCGGCGCGGCACCTTCGACGAAGGACCGGTAACCACTTTGCTTTTGCGTTTCGCCTCGGGGTTGAGCATCCGCTCCCACTCCCCTTCGGTGTTGAAAATCTCGGCGGCTTTGTCGAGTGTGTTATCATTTTTGAGGTAAGCCACACTCTCGCCGCGCTGGTAGTAGTAGCGCGAAAGGATTTCGGACTCGAGGGCGCGGGAAATCTCCACGCGATTGAGGTCGATGTCTTTGTTGAGGTCATGCTTGAGCAAATGCTCGAGTTGCGCGAAGATAATCGCAGTGGAATCGTTGTCGTAGCCCTGAGTCTTCACAATCTCCTTGAAATTGGAGAGCGACACCTCGCACACCTTGTCATAGTCGAGTTTCTCGGGGTCGATAGAAGCCTTGAATTGCTCGAAAATCTCGTCGGTGATAACAAAATCTTCGGGAGCAGCTATTGTGGGGTGCTCGGCGGCAAAACGGGTTGCAAAATTGAATATCCAGTTGCCGTTGGAGATGTTGTATAGAAGTTGGTTGTACTTTGGATAGTCGATTTTCACATCGGGAGTGATGCCGCCACCGTCGCGCACTTCGCGGCCGTTGCGGGTCTTAAACACTGTGGTGAGGCTGTCGGGGATGCGCTCTACCGAGCCATCGACATTTCGGTGGGAATAGTCGATTGCCTGGATGAGGCGGCCGCTGGGGATATAGTATTTGGCAGTGGTAACCTTGAGCATGCCATCGTTTTCGGCGATGGGAATGGTGGTTTGCACAAGCCCCTTGCCGAAACTGCGCGCTCCGAGAATCACCGCCCTGTCGAGGTCTTGCAGTGCGCCGGAGACAATCTCGGAAGCCGACGCAGTGCCACCGTCGATAAACACCGCAAGCGGAATTTCGGTGTCGATGGGGTTTTGGGTGGTCTTATAGATTTTCTCGCTTTTCTTCTCGCGACCGCGCGTGGTGAGCACCTCGGTGCCCTTAGGGACAAACATCCCCACCACCTGCACCGCACTGTCGAGCAAACCGCCGCCGTTGCCGCGCAAGTCGAGTACTATGTATTTCACCGCGGGATTCTTCTTGAGAGCCTCAAGAGCCGCCCTCACCTCCTGTGGAGTTTTCTCTTTAAACGAGTCGATGACAATCACGCCGATGTTGCCCTTGAGCACACCATAATAAGGCACCGACGACACGAAAATCTTCTCGCGCACGATGTCGAAGGTGAGGATGCTGTCGTCGGTCCACGGACGCTTCACCGTAACCTTGATTTTGGTGTCGGGCAACCCCTTGAGGCGCGCGCTCACCTTGTCGGTGCTCCATGTGGCGACAGTGTCATCGTCGATTTTCAAAATCTTGTCGCCCGCCTTCAATCCCGATTTGGCAGCCGGACTCCCCTCGTAGGGGCTGGAGATGAGCACACCGCCGTCGGGCGCCGCCATGATTATCGAGCCGATACCGCCATATTCACCGCTGGAGTGGGTGAAAAAGGCTTCGGTTTCGCGGTCGGGGATAAACTCGGTGTAGGGGTCGATTTCGCGCAGCATCGCGTTGATAGCCGTCTCGGCAGCCTTCTTATTGTCGATGGTATCTACATAGTTGAAATTCAACTCCTTATACACATTGCAATACAACTCGATAGCGCGAGCGATGGCGTTGAGATTCATTTTCGAGTCGTCTTCCGGCTCCTCGGCACGGCTTGGCACAGCAACCGCCGCAAGCAACGCTACAATAGCGGCAAAAATTATGTTTTTTCTCATCAGATGCACAGTTTAGTTATTTAAAATTCAAAGGTAGTCTTTTTTTTCCTATGTCACACATTTTTGGCGTATAAAAATATTTAATCGTCGGGCAGAAGCCCCGAAATGCGCTCGGTTTAAGCCAAAAACGAGATTTTTTGCACGAAAAACGATTTTTTTTGCTCGTAATGTTGCACAATTCAAAAAATCGTACTAATTTTGCAAACGCAAATCGGAAGAGACGCCGGTTTCACTGCTTCAATAGCTCAGTCGGTTAGAGCACCTGACTGTTAATCAGGGGGTCGTTGGTTCAAGTCCATCTTGAAGCGCAATGGAGGTTCTTTCAGAGCCTCCATAATTTTTTGTGCCCGCTGGGCGCGGCGGTCAGTCGCAAAATCCGCCACTTGATCAAATTCCACCCCACTTATATGGTTAATAATAAGATATTTACATATTTCCTAATTATATATTTTATCAGTTAAAACCAACAAGAAAAAAGACAAAACAAGCGAGAATCCCGCCCGAATCCTCGCTATAAAATAATGCAGTTTTTGGTATGCAGAGCTATTTTTTTATGAAAGAGCCGTGATGCAAAAATGCAAAACTTCGGTTTACATTTTGTTTTTACCCTCGTTTGCGCTAACTTTGCACTATACTAAGCAAATAGGATTATGAAAATAGCAATAATAAATGGACCCAACCTCAATCTTCTTGGGGTGAGAGAACCCGGGATATATGGGAAATCATCGTTTGACGACTATTTCGAGACGCTGAAAGCGCGCTTCCCAAATGTGGAGTTTTCCTATTTCCAAAGCAATAGCGAGGGCGCAATAATCGATGAGCTGCATCGCGTGGGCTTCGACTGCGACGGAGTTGTGCTCAATGCCGGCGCCTACACCCATTATTCGATAGCGATTGCCGATGCAATTCGCGCCATCACCGCTCCGGTGGTCGAGGTGCACATCAGCAATGTGGGTGCCCGCGAGGATTTCCGCCATGTGTCGGTGATTTCCTCGGCATGTGTCGGAGTCGTCGCCGGCTTTGGAATGGACAGTTACGCACTTGGAGTACAGGCAATTATCGATAAGAAATGACCGAAGAACTCGAAGAATACATCCTTGCCCATATTTCGCCCGAAGGGGAGATGTTGAGGCGTCTCAATCGAGAGACACATCTCTATCATCTTCGCCCGCGCATGTGCTCGGGGCACCTCCAAGGGAGACTGCTCAAGATGTTTGTGCGCATGATAGCGCCAAAGGCGATTCTCGAACTCGGCACCTTCACCGGATATTCCGCCCTGTGTCTCGCCGAGGGAATTGCCCCCGACGGAGTGGTGCACACCATTGAAATCGACGACGAACTCGAGGATTTCATCCGCGCCCATTTCGATGCTTCGGAATATGGCTCCCGCATTGTGCTCCACATCGGTGACGCAGAGCAGATTATCCCCACACTCGACACCTGTTTCGACCTCGTGTTTATCGACGCCAACAAGCGTGATTATGTCGCCTATTACGAGATGGCGATGCAGGTACTCAATCCGGGTGGATTTATCATTGCCGACAACACCCTGTGGGATGGCAAGGTGGTTACATGCACCGAGAAAATCGATGCCCAAACCGCCGGAATCCTCGCTTTCAACGACCATGTGGCTGCCGATGACCGTGTGGAGGTGGTGATAATTCCTTTGCGCGACGGCCTAACTATTATTCACAAGAAAAAGTAAAACAAAATTATATGGAAACAACTCGTCAACAAAAAATCGCACGACTCATTCAGAAGGAACTGAGTGAAATATTCCGCCTCGAAACCGCCAAGATAGGCAATGTGATTGTGTCAGTGAGCACAGTGCGTGTCTCGCCCGATTTGAGCATTGCCAAAGCATATCTCAGTGTTTTCCCATCGAACAAGGGGGAGGAGATAGTGGCAAATATCAACAAAAACTCGAAGTCTATTCGCTACGACCTTGCCCAAAAGGTGAGATTCCAGTTGCGCAAGACACCCGAACTGGCTTTCTATCTCGATGATTCGCTCGACTACATCGAGCATATCGACAACCTCCTCAAGAGCGACCCTACCTATCATCCCGGCTCAGAAACACCCGATGCCGAGTAACATTCCTCAGCAATGAGTTGGCTCTCTACAAGAATCGCGGTGAGATATATCTTCTCACGCAAATCGCACAGCGCCATCAATCTCATTTCGGTGGTGGCGGTGTGTGGAGTTGTTGTAGCCTCTGTTGCTTTGGTGTGTGTGCTGTCGGTGTTCAACGGATTTCATTCTCTCATAGAGGGTAAATTGTCGGTAATCGACCCGGCAGTGAAGGTGGTGCCTGCCACCGGGAAGGCGATTTCGTCGCCCGATTCGCTCATCGATGTGATTACGGCGGTGCCCGGCGTCGCTTATGCTATCCCGGGAATCACCGAGCAGGCTCTTGCGCGCTGCGGCGACAAGCAGTTGCCGGTAATGGTGAAAGGGGTGGTTGAGAACTACGATTCCCTCTCCGCAATAAGCAGCGTGGTGAAAGAGGATGGCGAATTTCTCTTGTCCAACGATTACGGAATGCAATTCATGGTAATCAGTGTCGGGACCGCCATATCTCTCGAGACACGCCCCGGCTATCGCACCCCCGTGTCGCTCTATGCTCCCAAGCGCAAAGGTCGTGTAAACGTAGCCAACCCGATTGGGGCGTTTCGAGCCGACACAATGTTTGTATCGGGAGTGTTTCAAGTGGATGAGGCGGGATATGATGCCTCCACCGTGCTTGTGCCGCTCGATGTCGCACGCAGGCTATTCGACTATCCCGTCGAGGCAACCGAAATAGAGGTGGGTGCCCGCCCCGATGCCGACGAGGCTGCCTTGCACGCCGCAATAGCCACGGCACTGCCCGGCTATGTGGTGAAAAACCGCCTCCAGCAACACGCATCCTCCTATCGGCTCATCAACATCGAGAAATGGATTACATTCCTGCTCCTATCGTTTATCCTCCTGATTGCCGCGTTTAATGTGATTTCGACCGTGTCGGTGCTCATCGTGGAGAAAACCGGCGACATCGTCACCTTGCGCAATCTCGGTGCAACGCGTGCGCTGATAACCCGCATCTTCAGCACTCAAGCGCTGCTCATCACATTCATCGGTTCGCTCATAGGTGTGGCAATCGGAGTTGGCTTGTGCCTTGCGCAGCAGCACCTCGGCATCATCAAACTCAATGGCACCCCCGGAACGCTAATCCTCGATGCCTATCCTGTGGTGGTTGAGTGGAGCGACCTCGTTGTGGTGCTCGCCATGGCGATAGCCGTGGGCACACTTGCATCGCTTGTCACCGCCGCGGTGATGCGGTTCCGCCTAAGTAGATAATCAACACCATTATAGAAAAAAAGGAGGGTGCCGCTCGGCATCCTCCTCTTTTTGCGCTATTGTGAGCGATTATTTTTTCATAAACTTGAGAGTCGAACGGTTGCCGATTTCATCGGTTGCTACAGCGATGTAGATGCCGCCGGCGATGTTAGATACTTCAAGCGATGAAGTAGCCGATTCTGCCACGCATACACCAGCCAAGTTATACACTTTGATTTGGCTTGCGCCGTTGGCTGTAATCACGTTGCCACTGATAGCGATGGTGGTCTTGTCGGTGTCGATTTCTTCAACGCCTGCAGGTTCGCCAACATACACTACACATGTGGCTTTCATGCCTGTTTCCTTGTCGGTTGCAGTGATAGTTGCATGGCCTTTGGCTTTGCCGCGCAATTCTAAGGTGTAGATGTTGTTATCTTTTGTAATTGAGAAACCAACTATATCATAGTCGCTTGATTCAACACTCACTTCCGAAGCCTTGCTGCTATACACACCGAGATTAACTGTGAAATATGCGCCGGGCTCAATTTCGACTATTTCGTTGTCGAATGCCATATATTTCACCTTCTCGAAATAGAGAGTCGGGTATTCTGTTCCAACCCAAGGAGCGGCGGTGTTGTCACCGTAGGCGTAACCGATACCCGAGAAGAATGAGTGGTAGGCGTCGTAACCTGTGAGACTCATATTTGCTCCTGCAGGAGATTCGGCATTGTCGCTCGTAACGGTTTTGCCATTAATAGTCATCTCTTGGATTGCATAGCAATTTGCGATACCTTTTTCGGTCATACCCATTCCGAGGTCGTCAACCACCGAGCCGATGATTCGGTTCAATGACAAGTAGGTGCCTGAGGTGTTTTCCGGGTCATCGACTTTGATAGAAGTCAAAGCAGCAACACAACTTTTCACCACCTTGGTGCTTGAGCTGTTCCAATCGGTAGAGATAGTGCCGATGATGCCGCCCACGCTATAAACCGGGTTGGTGCGGTCGTTGTATTCGGGGCAAGTTGCCACGATTTTACCTTTGGCATAGCAATTCTCGATGAGGATTCTGCCCGACGAACCGGTGATACCGCCGAGAGTGTTACCACCATTGATATCGACAGTTGCGTGGCAGTTAACGATAGAGCCTTCGCTGCTGTACCCTCCGGCTTCACCTGTGATACCGCCAATCACGCTGCGTCCGTTTGCCTCGATAGAAGCCACACAATTTTTGATGTGAGAAGCGTTGCCGAGCGAACCGGCGATACCGCCCACTTGCGAAGCGTTGGTGCTTGTTGAAATCACATCGTCGGCTGTACAGTTGGTGATAGTGGATTTGTAGGATGCAGAGCCTACGATACCGCCAATCGAACTTGCATAATCTGAATCCCAGTTGAGACGAGGGCTATACACATGCACATTCTCGATGTCGGTGGCAACAACCGCGCCGGCAAGTGTGCCGAGAGAGGTGTTTTCGTCGTTACCTGAGATTTGTGGCTTAATGATTAAGAGGTTTTTGAGATATGCTTGGTTGGTTTCCGAGCCGGTTACAGTGCCGAACAAGCCGCAATCGCTTGAGCCGCCATCTGTGATATTCAAACCTGTGATAGCGTGGTTGCCGCCATCAAAACCACCTTCGAGGGTAACAGGGAGCCAGTTGCTAACACCGCTGAAATCGAGGTTCTTGTCGAGCACATAATATGCCTTGGGATTGTTTTCAATCTGCATGAAGTCGCCCACAGAAGCGATATGATAGGGATTCTCCTTTGTGCCCTCACCACCGGCGAATTTCTCTAACGGGAGGTCGTAGAAATCAACCTTAAATTCATCAGTCGATGTGTTTTGATACACTACAAAGAGCGTTGGAGTAGTGGTGTTGCCGTTGAGGATAGAGCCGTTTGAGTAGGCGCCATTAGTGGCATCGCCCATAAATTGGCGAATGATTGAGCCATCTTCGTTGCCGATGCAAAGAATGTTGTCAACCTTGCCCGATCCGTCGGCGCGGCGAATCTTCTCGATAAAGATGTATTCAAATTCGTCGTCGGTGTCGAAGAGGTAGGGCTTCACATAGTCATTGTAGATAATGGGGTTGAACAACTCGCCATATTTGCCGATATTGAACTCGACATAACGGTCGAGAGTGAGGTCGGGGTTGTACCAAGCCACTGAGCCAATCACATTGCCTTCTTCATCGCTGCCACCCTCACCGATGCCGATGAGATATTTGAAGCTATTGCCCACAGCGATGCGGTCGAAATTGGTTGAAATGCGTTTGCCATCGAGCACAGCAGGAAGAGTAACCGACAATTCGCATTCGGGGATAGTAACCACTTTGTAGGCTTGCGAGCCATCTTCCGAAACAAGGAACGCAATCATGTCGCTCACACCATCGATGTGAGAGAGAGCTTGCCAGCCTGCAGCACCGCGGAAGATAGTCTTAACCGATTTGCCTTCCTGGTCATACACCTCAAATGCGTAGGTATAAGAGTCGGTAGCTACATCATAGTCATAGTGAGTGATAACCAAGTTGATTTGGTCGTCGCCGGTGAAAAGACCTTTTGAAATGTCGTAGTCGGTAAACAAGTTGAAACCATGCATCGAAGGCATAAATCCTTCTTGAACGATGGGCACCTTCACCTGAGTGAGCATTTCGAAAGATTGGTCATACACTTCGGTGATGAAATTGTTATCGGCAGTGAAAACCATGCTGCCGGTGTTGTAGTCGTAACTCTCCACGAAAGGTTTTTCGTAGTGAGAGAGGATATAATAGAAACTGCCATCGATATATCGAGCGTCGAAAGTCGAGCCGTCGGTATAGTGGATGGTGTTATAGTCGATAGTGAAAGTGTGTTCAACAACAGGGCTTGTGCCGCTGTCGCCCCAAGTGGCTTTGCGCATCACATCGAAGCGCACAATCTCATTGGTTTCTTCACCTTCGGTTACTCTTTCGTTGTATGAGAGCACGAGACGCTCTTTTCTGGTCCAGTCGTTGTCGCCCTCGCTCACCATGAGTGCGCCCGAAGCGCCGGTGTAGGTGATTACGTTGCTGCCGTTATTGTCATACACGGCAATGTCGGCGCTGTCAACACCAGGAGAGAGAATCTTGTGGATATACACAAGCACCTCAAAAGTGTTGGTGTTGCGCTCGAAGAACGATTTGGTTATGGTTCCGAATGGCTGAATTTGGTTAACGGTTTCAGATTCGGGAATCACCACATTGATTTCACCCACCTTTTCGTAGGTGGCATTGTAAATCGTGATAGTAGAGCCACCATAATAATATTTGTTGGTGGTGCTCATAGTGAAAGTTTGGGTGAAGAACCAGTCTTTACCATCGGGACCTACGAGAGTACCCCAGCCGTTTGCACCCGAGATAGAGAGGTCGGGAGCCTCGTTGCTTGCAGCCGGAGATGCTTTCAACACAGGTGCCATAAATTGAGCCTTTTCAAAGGCATTGCCATGTGTCAAGGCGCAGAAAGGATGGTCGGAACCCCCTTTGAGAGTCTCCATTTTGCTTCTTGTAAAAGGAGCGGCAACCATCGAAGACACACCTATCACAAGACACAAAAATAAAGCGATAAAACTTTTAAATCTGTTCATTTTTTAAGGATTAATGTAAAATGTTTGAATTTGATTGCAAAGTTACGCAAAATATATCAATTAATAGTTTTTTATCGCTGAAAATCAATAATTTTCACATTTTACAACAGTATTCCACCAAAATCCCCGCATATTTGCTACCACACTGCAAAATTACAATGTGCTGATGCCGCAAAATCTGTTTTCTAACAATGTGGATATTTCTTTTGAGGGTGGGGTGGGGGAATTTCGATGTTTTTTGCTAACTTTGCACTTTAAAACCGGGCTTGCGCCCCTTTAGCAACTGAAATAGAATATGAACAAATTTAGACTTGTGCTTTTGGCTGTGATGTCGGTGCTTTGCGCATCGCTTTCGGCTCAAATCAAGGAGCCGGTGAAGTGGCAACATAGCCTGAAGATGACCGGCGACAACGAGGCTGTGGTTACTTTCTCTGCCACTATCGACAACGGGTGGCACTTGTACTCTACCAATTTGCCCGACGGCGGTCCGCTCCCCACTTCGATTGAATGGGATTTGAACGGTGCCGAACTTGTTGGCGATATCGTGCCATCGGTGGAGCCAAAGGTCGATGTCGATATGATTTTCCACATCAAACTCGGTTGGTGGGAGAAGATGGTGTCGCTATCGCAGAAATTGAAAATAACTTCGCCGGGCTATATCATCGCAGGCAATATCTCATATATGGCATGTGATGGCAGGTCGTGCCTGTCGCCGCAGAAGGAGCCGTTCTCGTTTGAAGGAAAAGGTGCGGTGAAATCGCAAGACGACACTGTGGCAGAAGAAGCGGGCGGTGCAATTGCGGCATTGAAGCCGGCGAAGCCTGCTGCCGACACTTGGGCACCGGTTACCTTCGATGCCGAGGTGCTCGACAAGGAAGGTGTGTCGATTGCCGACAAATCGTTGTGGTACATATTGCTATTAGGGTTTATCGGCGGACTTATCGCCATTCTCACTCCATGCATCTGGTCGATGATACCGCTCACAGTGAGTTTCTTCCTCAAAAGAAGCGACAACCGCAGGCGTTCGATTGCCGATGCTATCATCTACGGCATTTCGATAATTGTAATATACCTGCTCCTGGGATTGATAATCACCCTCGTGTTTGGCGCCGGGGCACTCAATGCCATGAGCACCAATGCGGTGTTCAACCTTGCATTCTTTGCGCTGCTTGTGGTGTTTGCCATCTCCTTCTTCGGAGCGTTTGAGATTGAATTGCCTTCTTCGTGGGCAAACAAGATGGACAGCCGTGCGAGCCGCACCACAGGCATCATAAGCATCTTCCTCATGGCATTTACGCTCACCCTGGTGAGTTTCTCATGCACCGGTCCTATCATCGGCACACTGCTTGTCGAGGCTGCCAACGTGGGCAACATCGTGGGTCCTGCAGTGGGAATGTTTGGTTTTGCCTCCGGATTGGCAATTCCGTTTGTACTGTTTGCGATATTCCCGTCGGGACTTAAGAGTATGCCCAAATCGGGTGGATGGCTCAACTCGGTGAAGGTGGTGCTCGGATTTATCGAACTTGCTCTTTCGCTCAAATTCCTCTCGGTTGCCGACCTTGCCTACGGATGGGGAATCCTCGACCGCGAAGTGTTTGTGGCTTTGTGGGTGGTGATATTTGCGCTTCTCGGCATATATTTGCTCGGCAAGTTGCGTTTCCCTCACGACAGCAAGACTGAGAGCATCGGCGTTACGCGCTTTTTCCTTGCGCTTTTCTCCCTGGCGTTTGCAGTGTATCTTCTCCCCGGACTTTGGGGCGCGCCGCTCAAGAGCGTGAGCGCATTTGTGCCGCCGCTCTACACCCAGGATTTCAACCTCTATGACGATGGAGTCCAGGCGCAGTTCACCGACTATGACGAAGGGATGGAATATGCCCTCAAAAACGATAAAAATGTGTTGCTTGTCTTCTCGGGCTACGGATGTGTGAATTGTCGCAAGATGGAAGGCGCGGTGTTTGACAACGAACGAGTGCGCACCGAGATTGCCGAAAATTTTGTGATGATACACCTCATGGTCGATGACCGCACTCCTCTTCCTGCAAAGGAAAAGGTAACCGACAACGGCAAGCAGATTACACTCTCCAATTATGGCGAGAAATGGAGTTATCTCCAGCGACACAAGTTTGCCGCCAATTCGCAGCCATACAACGTGGTTATCGACGCTTCGGGCAAGCTCATCAGCGGTCCGTGCTACTTCGAGGAGAGTGTGGATAATTTTATGGATTTTCTTCAAAAAGGTAAAAAACAATAGAAATGTCGCACAATAGAGAAGAAAAACTCGAGGCGTTTGGAGCATTGCTCGACGTGCTCGACGAATTGCGTGTGAAATGTCCTTGGGACGCAAAGCAAACCAACCAAAGCCTTCGCCCGAACACTATCGAGGAGGCTTTTGAGCTCGCCGACGCGCTGCTCAAGGAAGACAGCACAAATATTGAAAAAGAACTTGGCGACGTGCTCCTGCACATCATCTTTTATGCCAAAATCGCCGATGAGAAAGCGCAGTTTGACATTGCCGATGTGTGCAACGCCCTGCGCGAGAAACTCATCTTCCGCCATCCTCATGTTTTTGGCGATGTTACCGTGAATGGCTCGGGCGATGTGGTGCAAAACTGGGAGCAACTCAAGCTCAAGGAGAAAGGGGGCAACAAAAGCGTGCTCGCCGGTGTGCCCGATGCTCTCCCGTCGCTCATCAAGGCATATCGCATCCAGGAAAAAGCCTCTAATGTGGGCTTCGACTGGGACGACGCGCACCAAGTGTGGGACAAGGTGAAAGAGGAAATCGCCGAGGTGCAAGCCGAAATCGAAAAAGGGAACGTAGCCGACATTGAAAAAGAGTTTGGCGACCTGCTTTTCAGCATCGTGAATGCCGCAAGACTCTACAAGGTGCATCCCGATAACGCCCTCGACCGCACCAATCGCAAGTTTATTTCTCGATTCAACTATGTGGAGGCTAAAGCCAAGGAAGCAGGCAGAAATCTCAAGGAAATGACCCTTGCCGAGATGGATGCCCTCTGGGATGAAGCCAAAAATCTTGAAAAAGGTAGCCGATGATAGTGTGTATCACCGAGAAACCGAGCGTGGCAAAAGACATTGCCGCGATTCTCGGCGCCGACATCCGTCGCGATGGCTTCTACGAAGGCAGCGGTTATTACGTTACTTGGACTTTCGGACACCTGTGCACTCTCAAGGAACCGGAAGACTACACCCCCGCATGGAAATATTGGACTCTGTCGTCGCTCCCCATGATTCCGCCCCGCTTCGGCATCAAACTCATCGACGACGAGGGGATTAAGAAACAATTTAAGGTGATAGAGACCTTGATTTCCCATGCCGACAGCGTTATCAACTGCGGTGATGCCGGGCAAGAGGGAGAACTCATCCAGCGATGGGTGATGCAGAAAGCCGGGTGCTCCAAGCCGGTGCAGCGACTGTGGATTTCGTCGCTCACCGACGAGAGTATTCGCGAGGGATTTAAAACCCTACGCCCTGCAGCCGATTTCGACTCGCTCTATCACGCCGGACTCTCCCGCGCAATAGGCGACTGGATTCTCGGCATGAACGCTACTCGCCTCTACACCCAAAAATATGCTCAAAACCGCAACGTGCTCTCTATCGGGCGCGTGCAAACCCCGACGCTTGCGCTTATCGTGAACCGCCAAGCCGAAATCGAGAATTTCGTGCCGCAAGACTATTGGGAGCTCAAAACCCTCTATCGCGGAGTGGTGTTCAACTCGGTGAAAGGGCGGTATATGGTGGAGGCAGAGGCTCAAAAGGCGCTCGACGACATCAAAGATGCCCTCCTCGAAATCACCGACATCGCCACCAAGAAAGGGCGGGAGGCTCCGCCGCGCCTTTTCGACCTCACATCCCTTCAGGTGGAGTGCAACAAGAAATTCGGCTTCTCTGCCGAAGAGACTTTGCGCCTCATCCAGTCGCTCTACGAGAAGAAAGTAACCACCTATCCTCGTGTCGATACCACCTATCTTAGCGAGGATATTTATCCAAAAGTGCCCGAAATTTTGCGCAACATGGTGCCCTATGCCGCACTCGCCAAGCCGGTACTCGATGCTCCGCGCATCCCAAAAAGCAAAAAGGTGTTTGACAACAGCAAGGTAACCGACCACCATGCCATCATTCCCACCAACGTGGATGTGCGCCGCGCTGCCCTCTCCACCGATGAGAAACGAGTGTATGACATGATTGCGAAGCGCTTCATCGCCGCTTTCTATCCCGATTGCGAATTTCTGCAAACCACCGTCAATGCCGCCGTTAACAAAGTGGAGTTCAAAGCCACTGGAAAGCAGATTGTGGTTACAGGATGGCGCGACGTGTATGCCCGCGACAACGCCGCTGCTGCCGAGAAAGAAGAACCATCGGACGACGCCCAGACGCTCCCCGAATTTGTAAAGGGTGAAACAGGTCCACACGAGCCTTCGCTGCTCAAAAAAGCCACTCAGCCACCCAAGCCATACACCGAAGGTACACTCCTCCGCGCAATGGAAACCGCCGGAAAACTCGTTGAGGATGAGGAACTTCGCGAAGCAATGAAGGAGAACGGAATAGGCCGCCCATCGACGCGCGCTGCCATCATCGAAACCCTTCTCAAGCGCCGTTACATCCGCAAGGAGCGCAAAAACCTCGTCGCAACTCCTGCCGGAATCGAACTCATTGCCACAATCCACGAGGAACTCCTCAAAAGCGCAAAACTCACCGGATTGTGGGAGAACAAACTCCGCCGCATCGAGCGCAACGAATATTCGGCAGCCACTTTCATCGATGAGTTGAAACAAATGATTGCCTCGATTGTTAATAGTGTACTTAGCGACAACACCCGGCACAACATCGCAATCGAAGTGCCCGAGAAAGACGCTCCCAAAAAGGAGACGAAGCCGCGCGCGCCACGCAAGCCGCGTGTAATCGATTCGCTCGACAAAATCAAATGCCCCATCTGCAAGAAAGGGCATCTCCTCAAGGGGAAAACCGCCTACGGTTGCAGCGAATATCGCAATGGTTGCACCTTTGTGCTCCCATTCTCGCAATATCCCGACACATTAACCCCCGACGAACTTAGCAAAATGATTAAGAAAAAATGAAACTCGACCGTAAAGAACTCTTTCCCGTTCTCGATGAGAACGGCAATGTAACAGGCAGCGCCACCCGCGCTCAATGCCACAGCGGCTCAATGATTCTCCACCCGGTAGTCCACCTCCATGTTTTCTCACTCGACCGCAGCGCACTCTATCTGCAGCGTCGCTCAATGCTCAAAGACATCCAGCCCGGCAAGTGGGACACCGCCGTGGGCGGACACGTAGATTACGGCGAGACTGTCGAAGCGGCACTCTGCCGCGAAGCGCGTGAAGAGCTCGGCATCGAAGTCGAAGCACCCACACCGCTCCTCACATACATCTTCCAAAGCGCAATCGAGCGCGAGCAAGTCAACTCCTTCGCCATCTTTGTCAACCCCGCCACCACACATTTCATCCCGGCACCCGACGAAGTTGATGAAGGACGATTCTGGACCATCGACGACATCGAGCCAAGCATCGGCACCGGAATTTTCACCCCCAATTTCGAGCAAGAATACCGCCGCATCCTCCCCATAATCAACAAGCTATGAACAATATAGTGCAATACATCCTGGTGGGTATCATCGTTGCCTTCGCTATCTACAAAGTGGTGAAACACCTCACCACCCCCCGCCGCCGCAACTCCTGTCCCTCCTGCGACTCATGCCCCCACTGCAAAAATTGCACCCATCTGAATTCCCGGTGTGGTTGGCGCCATATGATTGAAAAAGGTAGACAGAAACACACCGGCAAGCACCGGCAGATAGTTTCTTGCATGGACACCAAAGCTTGCA
>SFER01000138.1 GCA_004557195.1 Bacteroidales bacterium
GGTGTGCTGAAAAGAATTGGCAGTAGAAAGAATGGATATTGGGTGGTTAGAAAATGAAATTAGACACGACCACCCTCGCCGGGGTGGTCGTGTTGTTTCCACAATCGAGGCATTCCGCATTGCTCGTTTTACATTTGAGCATCTTGTCATATATCTTTCTCTTAAACACAATATTATATAACTATGCCGTATTAAAATTCAGGTGCATAAACACGAAGCAAATTGGAAAATCCCAAAATCTTTACCGAAGGGTGGGTGCGGGGAGGATGCAGTGTGCAATAAAAGGCGGGATTTTGCGTTTATTATAGGAATAGTTACACTCTATCGGACAGAACTTTCTATGATGAAACGTCTCATATATATTATGGCGATGGCGGCGATTTTGGCGCTCGGCGGATGCCGCACGCCGAAACTGAGCGAGGCAGACGAGCAGTATGCCCGCGGCGAATATAACGATGCATCGAACACCTACCGCAAGGTGTATAACAAACTCACCAAGCGCGAGGAACGCCCTCTGCGCGGCGAAGTGGCGTTTAAGATGGGGGAATGTTACCGCCGCTTGAACCGTGTGGCACGCGCATCGGCAGCGTATCGCAACTCGATTCGCTACGGCTACCCCGACAGCATGGCGATATTCTATCTTGCTCGCTCGCTGCAGTGCGAAGGACGATATGCCGCAGCGATAACCGAATACCAAAACTTCCTTGCGCTCGCACCCGACGACCGCCGCGCCAAAGAGGGGTTGCGCGGGTGTGAATTGGCGTTGAAATGGAAAGAAAACCCCACCCGCTATGTAGTAAAAAATGTAAAATTGTTTAATTCGCGCCGCAGCGACTTCTCTCCAATGCTCCTCGGCGACGAAGAATTCCTGTATTTCACCTCCACCACCGAAAAAGCCACCGGAACTCACAAGAGCGAGATAACCGGCACCAAAAATGGCGACATTTTCTTCTCGAAGAAGAACGAGAAGGGGGAATGGCAGCGCCCCGAGCCGGCGGAGGGGGAACTCAACACCGAATGGGACGAAGGAGTGATATCGTTCACCCCCGATGGGAACACTATGTATCTCACCAAGGCGCGACGCGAACCCAATGCAGCCACCTCGGTGGAAATCTACACCTCGCAACGCTCTGACGCCAAGTGGAGCGCGCCGGTGAAATATGAAATCACCGCCGACACCCTGTCGGCATACGGCCACCCGGCAGTGAGCGCCGACGGGAAGTATCTCTATTTCTCGAGCGACATGCCCGGAGGATTTGGCGGGAAGGATATATGGCGCGTATCGCTTGTGGATAGAGCCGGAAGCCTCGAAAACCTGGGCGAACAAATCAACACGCCGGGCGACGAGATGTTCCCGTATTGCCGCACCGACAATGTGCTGTATTTTTCGAGCGACGGACATGCCGGCGCCGGAGGCTTGGACATATTCAAGGCGGTGCAGAACGAGAGCGGCTTCTGGACCATCGAGAATATGGGGATGCCGGTGAACTCGGCAGGCGACGATTTCGGAATCACCTTCGGCAAGGGGGAATATGGCTTCCTGAGCAGCAACCGCAACGACGGACGCGGATATGACCACATCTACTCATTTGAACTGCCGGAGATAAAAGTGTGGATTTCGGGCACCGTACTCGACAAAGACGAAGAGCCGGTGAAGAACGCCATAATACGCATCGTGGGCAACGATGGCAGCAACCAGAAAGAGGTGGCACGCGACGACGGCTCGTTCCGCTTCCGCCTCGACCGCGGCGTGCACTATGTGATGCTCGCCGGAGCGCAAGGCTACCTCAACCAGAAGCAGGAATTTGTGTCGGATATCGCCGAGGAGGATGCCGAATATGGGATAGACTTCATCCTCGCCTCGATACAGAAGCCGCAGGTGATTGAAAATATCTTCTACGACTTCGACAAAGCCACCCTCCGCCCCGAATCGAAGGCGGCACTCGACGAGATGGCACAAATGCTTCGCGACAACCCCAACGTGGCGATAGAGATGGCATCGCACACCGACCGCCACGGCAGAGATGAATACAACATGCGCTTGTCGGAACGCCGCGCCAAGTCGGTGGTGGATTACCTCATCGCAGCCGGAGTGCATCCCGACCGCCTCAAGCCGCAAGGCTACGGCGAATCGCGCCCCAAGGTGGTGACGAAGAAGATAGCGCGCGAATATCCGCAGTTTAAGGAGGGAGATGTGCTCACCGAGGAGTTTATCCTCACACTCTCGCCCGAAGACCAGGATGCCGCCGACCAGATAAACCGCCGCACCGAATTTCAGGTGCTCTCAATCACCTACGATATGTATTAACCCACAAAATGCGGCAATGAAAAAGAAAACAATACTCGACCTGCAGCGCATAGGCGTGGATGAATTTCGTGCCATGAAAAAGATACCGCTCATCGTGATACTCGACGATGTTCGGAGCCTGAACAATATCGGTTCGGTGTTTCGCACCGCCGATGGCTTTGCCATCTCGCACATCTATTTGTGCGGCATCACAGCCACCCCACCTCATCCCGACATACACAAAACCGCGCTCGGCGCCGAAGATTCGGTGTCGTGGAGTCACGAGGCGGATGTGGTGTCGCTGGTGGAGCGCCTGCGTGCGCAAGGAGTGGTGGTGTGCGCCATAGAGCAGGTGATGGGGAGCGTGAGTCTGCCCGATTTCAGAGTAGAGCCGGAGAAGACCTACGCGGTAATCCTCGGCAACGAAGTCAAGGGGGTGAGCCAAGGTGCGGTGGACGCCGCCGACCTGTGCATCGAAATCCCGCAGTGCGGCACCAAGCACTCGCTCAACGTGTCCATCACCGCCGGCATTGTGATGTGGGACCTATTCAAGCAGATGAGGATGTGAAAAATTCTGGGCTGTGCAGTTTACAACGATAAGTTTCGGCATATTTTTTGCAATTGTGTTTGTGCTGTATTGGACAGCATTTCGCAAGAGCCAGCGAGCACAAAACGCGCTGCTGCTCGCAGCGAGCTATCTGTTTTACGGCTGCTGGGACTGGCGATTCCTGGGACTAATCATTTTCACCACCCTATCGACCTATGCCACCGCGCTATATGCCCGCGGCAAGCACGGAAAGGCATTGACAACGCTCAACATTGTCATAAATCTGGCAATTCTCGCGGGCTTCAAATATCTGGGGTTCTTTGTTGACAATTTTATTCTGTTATTATCGTCTCTCGGCGCCGATATCGGCACCGCCGGCATCGAAATACTGCTCCCGGTGGGGATATCGTTCTACACCTTCCAGTGCATCGCCTACAGCGTTGATGTGAGGAAAGGGAGGATAGATGCTTGCGGCAACTTGCTCGATTTCGCCACATTTGTCGCCTATTTTCCGCAACTCGTAGCCGGGCCCATCGAGCGAGCATCACGATTGTTGAGCCAGATAAGCCGGCGGGAGGGGTGGAACCGCGAATTTGCCGTGTCGGGATTGAGGATGGTGCTTTTCGGGGTGATGAAAAAGGTGTGCATTGCCGACATGTTGGCGATATATGTCGATTATTTCTTCACCTACGTAGGCAGTCCGACCGGCACCGTGATGACCGGAGTGCTGTTTGTGCTGCAGATATATTTCGACTTCTCGGCATACAGCGAGATAGCGCGCGGCGCGTCGCGGATGCTCGGAATCGAGTTGATGGCAAACTTCCGCTTCCCCTATTTCTCGCGAAACATCATCGAATTTTGGCAGCGATGGCACATATCGCTCATGTGGTGGTTTCGCGACTATGTGTATATTCCGCTTGGCGGCAGCCGCCGCGGCAAATTGCGCACCGTGTTCAACCTCACGGCGGTGTTTCTGCTGTCGGGGCTGTGGCACGGCGCGGCGTGGAATTTCGTAGTGTGGGGTGTATATTGGGCTATCGCATATATCATCGGCAAATATCTCTTGCGGCTCAAGCGCCACGATGAGCCAATCAGCCTGGGGCAGTTGCCGCAAATGGCGCTCACAATGGCGGTGGTAACGCTTGGAATCTATATTTTCAGATGCACCACATGGGAGGAGATAGGTATCGGACTTGCGAGGACGGGATATTTTGCGCTATTCTTCGGGGCGTGCTGGGCAGTGGCAAAAGCGGTGTCGCTTATCTACTCTCGCTCGCCGATTGCAGCCAAAGGCGCGGTGCTGATATGCTGCGCGGTGCTGATTGCAGCGCTATGCCGCGACCCGGTGGTGGCGCCAAACTACTGGTGGGTGATTCCGATGCTGTTTGCCTTCGCAATCGAGTGGAAAAACCGCAACAACGACTACCCGGTGCAGTATATCGGCAAAAGCCGCCGCACAAGATGGGCGATATACTGGCTGTGCATGCTGTTTATACTTTTGAGCGAAGATGCCGGCATGAGTTTTATTTATTTTCAATTCTAAGGCAACATGAAAATAGACAACACCACAAAATCGGTTCTCGGCTTCATTGTCAAGGCTTTGGCAATGACACTCCCGGTGCTGTTGCCGGCAATAGCCTACTATCTTGCCGCCGACCCGTTCAAGGTGCTGTATCATTACGACAACTACTACGAACGCCCCGAAGGGAGGAATTTTGCAGTGGGTGTGAACAAGGGGATGGTGACAATCCGCGACTACAACGCCCGCAAATCTGAGGGCGCACGCTTCAACGCCTTCATCTTCGGCGCTTCGATATCGTGCTACTACGACGCCCGCAAGTGGGGAGCGTTGCTCGGCAGTGACGCAAATCCGTTCCACTTCGACTCCTCGGGCGAGAGCCTCGAGATGATGGCGGAAAAGGTGGAATATCTCGACCGACAGGGGGACACAATCAAATATGCCCTGGTGATTCTCGACCCGATTGGAATGGGGACGGATAGCAAAACCGGGTTGGCATACAAGCATCCGCCGGAGATAAGCGGCGGCGCGGGGGCATGGCTCGAGTGGCACTACTCCTTCTTCCGGGC
This sequence comes from Bacteroidales bacterium, assembly GCA_004557195.1. Taxonomy (GTDB): domain Bacteria; phylum Bacteroidota; class Bacteroidia; order Bacteroidales; family Muribaculaceae; genus W0P31-042. Next base: position 4,923 of record SFER01000138.1, read on the forward strand.
ATCGACCAATGCCGACTTCTTCAAGAGTTGGATTCCCGCAATCGTCACAGGGGAGAGTTGCTTCTACGGAAGGAGCCCGATTTTTGTGGAGCAGCCGATTGTGTATGACCGGAGTTGCAACCAAGAGACGCTGCCGGAATGGGACCGCATGATAGCCACCGACAGCAAGGGCTTTTACACCGCACGCAAACTTGTGGCGTCGCCCGACACTTTGAGCGTGTCGGCAGCAGTCGTCGTCGGCGAGCGTGCCGAGGCTGTGAGGAGAATAGCAGAGGTGTTCCGTCGGCACCACACCGACTACCAAATCATCATCGGACCAAACCGCAGGAAAGTGTGCCTCAACCCAAGCGATTACGCCACCCTCGCCGCCACATTCGCCGCCGCCCGAGTTCACGACTACAGCGCATCGCACGCCACAGCGCTCGAGTGCGACACCATGCTATACGACAACACCCACTACCGCCCCGCCTTCGCGTCGCGCCTCCTCCACCGCACCTACCGTAAATAACCCCGCGGTGGCTAATCTATTTTTGCCTTATCAAATTCTGAAATAACTAAATATAATTTACAACTATCCGGTGCAGAAAATATTACTTCTATTCAGATAAGTTCAAAAACAACATCCACTCTATCAGAAATTACCATATCATCAGGAGTGGTATCCAAAGCATCGGCGGTGCTTTCCTTTGCTTCTTCGGTTGAATGAA
>SFER01000139.1 GCA_004557195.1 Bacteroidales bacterium
ACTAAAGATGGCGCACATCTTTATAAGAACTGGCGTTACCGATATGCCCTAAACAACGAAGGCTACGGCTTTTATGATGTTGAGGGTGGTCAGGTTCTCACTTGCTATACAAGCCTTGCCCTCGGCTATGAAATTATTTATATCAACATTGAGAAGAAAGGCATGAAGGCGGGCGACTCGGCAATGTTCAAGATAGCATCCAAGAATAGCGACGAAACTTATAAAGATTACATGACCGTGCTCTTATCGTATCAAACAGACCGGGTACCCGGTTCGGAAGCAACAGATGCAAGCGGCGTTACCACAGTAACTCTCAAAAAACGCATCTGCCTCATCGGTGGTTATTGGCGTGTTGCCGAAGTAACAAATTGGAGTTGGGCATACGACTTGCTAAAAACAAATTTGGATACCGGCAGTTCTGATACAATCACCAAGACTATAAAACTCTCAAGTACATCCAGTGAAGACGAGCGCACCTTCACCTTCGAGAACAAATACAAATCCGGCATCCCCAAGAACGACGAAGGAGTAAAAGTAAACCAAATCGAACCGATAGAATAACCCCCGCGGCGGCTCCAAGAGCCGCCGCCGCTATCTACCCACGCCCCGGCATCATGGCGCCCCCGCCAGCCCCACCCCCATACCAGAAGCCCAGCAGCCACCCCGCCAGCCCAGCCACCCCGCCATAACAGAAGCCAAGGTGGCACTCCGCCAGCCCAGTAGCCACGCTATAACAGAAGCCACAGAGTGGCGTGCCTGATCATAACCCTGTACTACGCAGTAGTGCAGGGGATGCGTGTGCACCCCTCCCGCCAGCGTGCCAAAGGTACGCCCCTAAGCCGCACCCGGCGTCCGGTCACTACAGGAGCGTACCTTTGGCACGCACTTCTTATATAGTCCTGCGAGACCCTGCACTACTGCGAAGTACAGGGTTATGATCAGAGAAACCGCCTTGCGGTTTTGGCCCCATCCCGCACCTTTATCATTAGGCTATTTTTTGCTCTTCACCATAAAAAGTTATTTATTTGAGTGATTATTTGGATTATATTCCAATTTGATATAACTTTAGAAAAAATTTCTTATGAGCCACACTTGTAATTATCAACATATTATCTTCAGGACTTACAAGAGTCAGAAAACAATACCAGAAGAATCTAAAAAGGTATTATTTGCTTATATAGAGAAACTTTGCGAAAAGCAGGGTGTTCAAGTATTGTGTATTAACTCTCATTTCGACCATATACATATATTAATAGAATTACCACCAACGCTTTGCGTTGCTGAAGTAGTAAAATTAATAAAGCAAACGACATCAAAAGCATTCCAAAGACACAATTATTTCCCATTTTTTGATGGATGGGCAACAGGTTATGCTGCGTTCTCGGTGTCAATGTCAAAACGGGAAACGGTAATTAACTATATAAAAAATCAGGGAGAGCACCATAGGATTAAAACTTTCCGTGAGGAGTATGAGGCTTTCTTGAAAGCCAATGGCATAGAACTTGATAACTATGTGTTCATTGACAAGTAATGCGGTCGATGATACAGGAGCGTACCTTTGGCACGCCCTCCTTATATAGTCCTGCGAGACCCTGCACTACTGCGTAGTACAGGGTTATGATCAGAGAAACCGCCTTGCGGTTTTCCGCCCCATGCAGCACCATGCCGCACCCAGCAACCGGCACCCACGCCTCGGCATCATGGCGCACCCGCGTCAGCCCAGCACCCCCATACCAGTAGCCACAATGTGGCATCACGACAGCCCAGCACCGCCATACCAGAAGCCAAGATGGCATCCCGACAGCCCAGCACCGCCATACCAGAAGCCAAGATGGCATCCCGACAGACCAGCGCCCCCGCCATACCAGAAGCCACAGAGTGGCGTGCCTGATCATAACCCTGTACTACGCAGTAGTGCAGGGGATGCGTGTGTACCCCCCCCGCCAGCGTGCCAAAGGTACGCCCCTAAGCCGCACCCGGCAACCGGTCACTCACGAAGTAGCACCCCACCATAACAGAAGCCACAGAGTGGCGTGCCTGATCATAACCCTGTACTACGCAGTAGTGCAGGGGATGCGTGAGCGACACTCCCCGCCAGCGTGCCAAAGGTACGCCCCTAAGTCCCCACACCGACCGGCACTCACGAAGTGGCACCCCGCCAGCCCCGCCCCCATACCAGAAGCCAAGGTGGCATCCCGCCAGCACAGTACACCGCAATAACAGAAGCCACAGAGTGGCGTGCCTGATCATAACCCTGTACTACGCAGTAGTGCAGGGGGTGCGTGTGCACCCCTCCCGCCAGCGTGCCAAAGGTACGCCTCAAGACCCCGCACCCGGCACTCACGAAGTAGCACACCCCCATACCAGAAGCCCAGCAGCCACCCCGACAGCGTAGCGCCCACACACATATCGGTACTCTTTGTGGTTTTCCGCCACATCCCGCATATAGATATTAGCGGAGGAAGTCAGCATGTCAATGTTCTTGCGGCAAAAGTAGCACACACGGAGGCGGCGGAACTGCATATTTTTCGCATCTTGGCTTTTTAACCCGATTTTAACCTTGTTTTGAGAAAAAATCGTAAAAAATAGGGTGTTAAACATTGTTTTTTTGACTGACAAATTGTAATTTTGCACCCGAAAAATTGCGTGTTGTTGTATGACACGCCCAAAACAACAAAAAACTGATATGATTAACATTACATTTCCCGATGGTGGCGTCAAGCAATACGAGAATGGCGTAACACCATACCAAGTGGCGGAGAGCATCAGTCCGCGCCTCGCACAAGACGTGCTCGCAGCCACAGTCAACGACCAAGAATGGGACATTTCGCGCCCAATCGACGTTGATTGCACAATCAAACTTTTCAAATGGGATGACCCCGAAGGCAAGCACGCTTTCTGGCACACATCGGCTCACCTTTTGGCTGAAGCCCTCCAGGAGTTGTACCCCGGAGTGAAATTCGGCATCGGCCCGGCAATCGAAAACGGTTTCTACTACGACATCGACCCGGGCGAGAACTCTATCACGGCTGCCGACTTCCCGAAAATCGAGGCTAAAATGGCAGAACTCGTTGCCAAGAAGGAGCCTGTGGTGCGCCACGACATCACCAAAGCCGACGCTTTGAAAATGTTTGGCGACCGCAACGAGACCTATAAGTGCGAACTTATCAGCGAGCTTGAAGATGGCACCATCTCGACATACACCCAAGGCGCATTTACCGACTTGTGCCGCGGTCCCCACTTGCCCAACACCGGAATCATCAAGGCGGTGAAAATCCTCTCGCTCGCAGGAGCCTACTGGCGCGGCGACGAGAAGCGCAACCAACTTGTGCGCGTCTATGGCATCACATTCCCCAAGAAAAAGATGCTCGATGAATATCTCGCACTCCTCGAAGAGGCCAAGAAGCGCGACCACCGCAAACTCGGCAAGGAGATGGAACTCTTTGCATTCTCTGCCAACGTAGGGCAGGGGCTTCCACTCTGGCTCCCCAAAGGCGCCGCCCTCCGCGACCGCCTCGAGCAATTCTTGCGCAAGATTCAAAAGAAGTACGGCTACTTGCAGGTTATCACCCCTCACATCGGCAACAAAATGCTCTATGTAACCTCGGGACACTACGCAAAATATGGCAAAGACTCGTTCCAGCCTATCCACACCCCCGAAGAAGGTGAAGAATACTTGCTCAAACCGATGAACTGCCCCCACCACTGCGAAATCTACAAGGTGTTCCCGCGCAGTTACAAAGACCTCCCGCTTCGCCTCGCCGAATTCGGCACCGTGTATCGCTATGAGCAGAGCGGCGAGCTCCACGGATTGACACGTGTGCGCGGATTTACTCAAGACGATGCCCACATCTTCTGCGCCCCCGAGCAACTCAAAGGGGAGTTCCTCAAGGTGATGGATATCATCTTCTACATCTTCAAAGCACTCAAATTCGAGAACTTCGAGGCGCAAATCTCGCTCCGCGACCCCAACAACAGCGAAAAATATGTGGGTAGCGACGAAAACTGGGAAAAAGCCGAAAACGCCATCATCGAAGCCTGTGAGGAAAAAGGACTCAAGGCACGCAAAGTTACCGGCGAAGCCGCATTCTACGGCCCGAAACTCGACTTCATGGTGAAAGATGCAATCGGCCGCCGCTGGCAACTCGGCACCATCCAGGTGGACTACAATCTCCCCGAGCGATTCGGCTTGGAATACACCGGCGCCGACAACCAGAAACACCGTCCGATTATGATTCACCGCGCCCCCTTCGGCTCGATGGAACGATTTGTGGCTGTGCTCCTCGAACACACCGCCGGCAAACTCCCGTTGTGGCTCACCCCCGACCAGGTGGTAATCCTCCCAATCAGCGAGAAATTCAACGACTATGCGCGCAAAGTAGCCGCCACTCTCGACGAGCACGACATCCGCGCCTTCGTTGACGACCGCAACGAGAAAATCGGCAAGAAAATTCGCGACAATGAGCTCAAAAGAATCCCTTATTTGCTCGTTGTAGGTGAAAAAGAGGAACAAAATGATGAAGTTTCTGTAAGAAAACAGGGCGAAGGTGATAAAGGTTCAAAAAAAATTACTACCTTTGTGGCTGATTTTCTTAAGGAAATAGAAGAATTGACAAAACAATAACGCTACTGAATGGATAAAAAGCCAAATTGGAATGGGGCTCAAAGGCCTAACAATGCTCAGCAAAGACCGGCGGCTCAGCCCAAAACTGATGCCAAAAGCAACAAAAAAGAAGGAAATGCCATCAACGAGCAAATCCGCGCCAAAGAGGTTCGCCTCGTAGGTGATAATGTCGAACAAGGGGTGTATCCTATCGCTGAAGCACTGCGTATAGCCGATGAACTTGAACTCGACCTTATCGAGATCTCTCCAAACGCCGTTCCACCGGTGTGCCGTGTGCTCGATTATCAAAAATATCTCTACCAGCAGCGCAAACGCGCCAAGGAGCAGAAAGCGAAATCGACCAAAGTGGTAGTGAAGGAAATTCGTTTCGGTCCACAAACCGACGACCACGACTACAACTTCAAGCTCAAGCACGCCATCGGCTTCCTCAAAGAAGGCGCCAAGGTGAAAGCCTATGTCTTCTTCAAGGGTCGTTCAATCCTCTTCAAGGAACAAGGCGAGGTGCTCCTCCTTCGTTTCGCCAACGAACTCGAAGAATACGCCAAGGTGGAACAACTCCCACTCCTCGAGGGAAAGCGCATGACCATCATGTTGTCGCCCAAGAAAAATAAATAAACCGCAAGGTTCATAATAAATCAAACAAATTAAAAAGTAAAACAAAATGCCAAAGATTAAAACTAACTCCGGTTCCAAAAAGAGGTTCGCCCTTACCGGATCAGGAAAAATCAAGAGAAAACATGCTTACAAAAGTCACATCTTGACAAAGAAGACTAAAAAGCAGAAAAGAAATCTCGGTCACTTCACTACTATTACTACAGCCGACCTTAACAACGTTAAGAAGTTGCTTGCTATCAAGTAATGAGTGCCATCAAGAGTTTTCAACGTTTTAATTTCGTGATTTAATTATTTTTTATTAACCGAATGATTAGCATCTAAAGAGCAAACAGCCGCTAACATTCAAAAAATTTACAAAAAATGCCAAGATCAGTAAATCATGT
>SFER01000140.1 GCA_004557195.1 Bacteroidales bacterium
AAGCGTTTCGGGGGTGTCGTCGGGGGCTACCGGGCAGTGTGCCTGCAAGATTATGTCGCCGCAATCCATCTCGTTGTTAACATAATGGATGGTGATGCCGCTCTCGCTCTCTCCGGCTTCGAGCACCGCGCGGTGCACATTCATCCCCCACATGCCGCGACCGCCGAATTTGGGTAGCAACGAGGGGTGGATGTTGATGATGCGCCCCGGAAATGCGTCGATAATGGGTGGCTGAACAAGGCATAGGAATCCTGCGAGCACGATGAGGTCAATTTCCTCGCTTTTAAGATACCCGGCAATCTCAGTGCCCTCGAGCCACTGTTGCTTGGCGAATGTGAGCGACGGGATTCCGAGCCGCTTCATGCGCCCGTGCACACCGGCATCGCTCTTGTTGCTGAGTACGCATTTCACCTTCACTGTGGTGGAGACGGCAAAGTGCCGCGCTATGTTTTCGGCATTGCTGCCATCGCCCGAGGCAAATATCGCTATATTGTACATTTCAGCAGTTGTGTTGTTTGTGTTGCAAAGATAGCCCAATAGGAGCGACAACAAAATATAAATTCTGTTAATTTTTTTATTTGCTCATATCTTTGGTCGCTGAATTTCAGTTCTTTAATTATAATAGGCAACATATTCATTTCGTCAATTAAACTTTGTTGGGTATCTTTGTGTCTAAATGCAGTAAAAATAATTGAATTTTATGTGCAAAATCTGTTTTAAAAGAAGAATTCTCTCCACTTTAGTGCTTTTGATATCGTGTTGTGCCATGGTTCAAGCCGCTGTGATTCGCGGTAAGGTAGTTGATGCTCTCGACAAATCGCCATTGCCACAAACCACCGTCAAACTCCTTGCTGCCGCCGACAGCGCCTATGTCAAAGGCGTTGCTTCGTCGGACAAAGGTTTCTTCTCGTTCAGCGATGTGAAGCCGGGCAGTTATATTGTGCAAATCGAATACCTCGGCTACAACACCGAGCGCCGTAATGTGAAAGTTACCGCTTCCGAGCCGACCGTTAGGCTGGGGGTGATTGAAATGAGCGAAGGCTCTATCATGCTCAAAGAAACTGTCGTTACCGGTGTGAAAACCGAAATCAAGGTGAAGGAAGACACAATCGAATATAATGCCGATTCCTATAAAACTCAGCCCAACGCAGTGGTGGAAGACCTCTTGAAGCGACTCCCCGGCGTGGAAATAGACAGCGATGGCAAAATTACTTCGCAGGGCAAGGAGGTAACCAAAATCCTTCTCGATGGCAAAGAATTTTTTGCCGACGACCCGAAGGTGGCGACAAAGAACATCCCCGTGGAGATGATTGACAAACTCCAGGTGGTTGACCGCAAGAGCGACCTCGCTCGCTTAACCGGTGTCGATGATGGTGAAGACGAGACCGTTATCAACCTCACCATCAAGAAGGGGATGAACAACGGATGGTTTGGCACCGTGAGCGCCGGATATGGCACCGACGACCGCTACGAGGTAAACACTATGATTAACCACTTCCGCGACGGCAACCAGTTCACTATCCTCGGTGGCTTCAACAACACCAACAACCTCGGTTTCACCGATGGCAACGGCACCCGTTTCCGCCGATTCGGCGGCAACAACGGCGTGAACACCTCGCAGAGCCTTGGATTTAATTTCAATGTGGGTAAAGGGGACTATTTCCGCTTGGGTGGAGATATTATGTACTCCCACAGCGACCGCAACACCCTCCAGCGCATCGACCGCACCTATCTCTTCACCGATTCCACTTCGCATTACTTCTCCAACACCGACGCCAACGACAATGGGCACAATCTCCGCGCCGATTTCCGCTTGAAGTGGGAAATCGACTCCTTCAACACGTTCGAGTTCCGCCCGAATTTCTCATACAACGTCAACGACTCCCGCAAGACCGAAATCTCGGAAACTCGCGCCGGCGGTAGCCGCGAAGGGGAGCTGGTAAACCAGAGCAACAACCGCTATTTGTCGAGCGGAAAGAGCTTCGAGTTTGGCGGTATGCTTCTGTATAACCACAAGTTCCGCAGCCGTCCCGGCAGGGCTTTCAGCATCCATGTTCGCTATAATACCAGCAATGTGCCCGAAGACGGTACCACCTACACGCTCAACAAATATTTCCTCACCGGCGACGACGATGACGAACTCACCGACCAGATTTTCGATAACCGCACCTGGAGCAACTCTATCAACACCCGCGTTACCTGGACCGAGCCTATCGGCAACCCGAAGAATGCGCGCTATTTCCAGATTGCCTACTCGCTCAACTATCGCTGGAACAATGCCGATGACCTACTCTACGACCGCATCGGCTCCGGCAGCGACAACAGCACCTCGCAGTCGCCGCTGCTCAACCCATTGCTCATGTCGTCGGAGCAACGCAACCTCCTTGTGAACGCCTTCGGTCCCGCTATCCTCTACGATGCCGAGTTGCAGCGTGCCGTGGTGGGCGATGACTACGAGTTCAACCCCGACCTCAGCAACCGTTTCCGCAACGATTTCATGTCGCAACGCATCCAGTTGGGCTACAAGCAAGTGCGCTCCAACTACAATCTCGACCTCGGCGTACAAGTGAGTCCGTCGATGTCGAAGAGCGAGAATCTTATCACCGATGCCAAGAGCATCCCTGTTCGCTGGGTGTGGAACGTAGCTCCTTATCTCCGTTTCCGCTACAAATTCAGCAAAACACGCTCATTGCAAGCCAACTACCGCGCGCGCTCGTCGCAACCGTCGATGACTCAGTTGCAACCGGTCCCCGATGTCTCCAACCCGCTCCGCATCGTTATCGGTAACCCCAATTTGAAGCCCACTTTCACCAACTATATCGATGTGAGATACAACGACTTCAACCAAGAGGCTCAACGTAGCATTATGGCTAATTTCCGCGCCCAATTTGCTTCCAACAGCATCATCAACAAAACCACTTACGACCCCACTACAGGCGGTCAAACCACCACCTACGAGAATATCAACGGTGTGTGGAACGTAATGGGTATGAACATGATTAGTTTCCCTCTGCGCAACCGCCACTGGCAGTTCTCCAACCACTTCTTCGGGCGCTACAACGTAACTAAAGGCTATATCAACAACACGCTCAACCGCAACGGAACTCTCAATTTCAACGAGTCTGTTGGCATAGCGTTCCGCACCGACGTCCTCGAACTTGAATTGCGTCCCTACTATGGTCTCACAGCGATGTTCAACACCGTAAAAACCGCCAATCAAGACCTTGTGCACCGCTACGGTGGCAATTTCTATGGCAGTTACTACTTCCCATTTGGTGTCTCTGTCAATACCGACCTCACCTTCAGCGGCACCAAGGGCTACTCCGCCGGTTATGACAACAACCAGTGGCTCTGGAACGCCTCTATCTCTTATCAGTTCCTCAAAGGGAAGGCGGCGACTATCGCGCTCAAAGTCTATGACCTGTTGAAGATGAAGCAGAGCATTTGGCGCACCACAACGGCTGAGTATTTCCAAGATACCGAGTACAATTCCATCACTCGCTATTTCATGGTTACATTCACATATAAATTCAACACCTTCGGTGGCGGCAAGATTCCCGACAACCCCAACAGAGACTTCATGTATCGCGGCGGTCCCGGTGGTATGCGCCCGCCTCGCAGGTAATCAACGCAATAAACTCAAAAACAAACAAATATGATTACCTTGAAAAAACTAAATCGACAAGATACGAAACACCCTAAAATACAAGGCTTTGCGTCGGTGGCTTTTTGGCTTCCGGCGCTCATGCTGTTGTTTCCGCTCCACTCTTTCGCCTCGCGTAGTGCCGCTATCGACTCCCTTATCACGAGTTTTGAGCGCACTCCAAGCACAGCGACCGCCAACAGTTTCTTCATGCTGCTCGGCAGTGAGCAGTTGTTCGACGAGCCAATCAACCTCACAACAGATACTCCTACAGATTCCGTGAGCCAAATGTTTTGGTATTGGGCTGCCGAATGGCTCTTCGACAATCAAGAATATGCCACAGCGCGCGATTATGCGCTCCGTGCGCTGCCCCTGTATCGCTTTCCAAGCGAAGATAAGGCTTATTGCCTCAATCTCCTCGGTGTGGTTTCGGTGCGCCTCGGCAGTTTCGGCAACGCTGTTACTTATGCCAAGGAGGCTCTCGATATTTTCATGCTTTTGGGCAATGCCGACGACATCTCTTCGGCTATGAACACCCTCGCCGGAACATATATGGCTGCCGGGCAGCCGCAGAATGCCGAGCAATACATTCTCCAAGGGCTCGACTATGCCGACCGTGCCAATAATCCCCGGCGGAAGGCGATTCTGCTCGGAATGGCTTCGGAGGTGTATCTGCGCCTGGGCAAAAACGACAAGTCGCTCGATTTCGCTTCGAGAGCATATTCCCTCGACTCATTGATTGGAAACACCGGGAGGCTCCCGGTGCGCTTGTCGATGAAAGCCGCTGCGCTCGAGGCGCTCGGCAGGAACGACGATGCTCTCGATGCCTACAATCTCGCTATCGAGGGGCTCCGCGCCACCGGAAACAAGCAGTCGCTCGCTATCACGCTCAACAAACTCGGTTTTCTCTTGCAAAAAAGCGGTAAATCTGCCGAGGCTGTGAATTGCTTCCACGAGGCGCGCGAGCTGTTTTCATCGCTCGGCGACCTCTACAACTTGGTGATGTCGCAAAAAGGACTTTACGAGAGTTATTGGAATGTCAATCCCGACAGTGCCCGCGTTGCGCTCGACCGTTTCAACCAGCTCAAGGATTCTCTTTATAGCAATGCCACTGCCGACGCTCTCGCCAAATACCATGCCGCTTTCGACAACGACCGCCTCAAAGCCGAAAACGAGGCTCTGCATCGCAACCACTACATCGGCATTGTCATTGCCGTCATCATCCTCCTTTTGGTTATCGCTGTGGCGCTGTGGTGTGTGGCTCGCATCGGGCGTCGCCACCGCCGCGAGATGCTCGAGATGCTCACCTTGATTAAGAATTCCGAAGCCGCCCACACTCCCGCTTCCGCCCCCGAATCGGCTCCCTCCGAGACTTCGTTCCTCCAGCAGGTGATTGATTTGGTGGAGGATGGCATCGAAAACGACATCTCCCGGTGCAGTGTGGCATTCATCGCCAAGCAACTTTCAATCAGTGAGCAAACTTTCCGCCGCCGTGTGCGCGAAGCCACCGGGCAGTCGCCCAAAACATTCATCTCGGCTATCGTTATGGAGCGCGCTGCGCGTATGCTCTCCGACACCCCCGAAATCCCGGTTGCCGACATCGCCGCAAGGTTTGGATTCGACGATGCGAGTGGTTTCACTCACGCTTTCAAGCGCGTTTTCGGCTGCACGCCCACCCAATACCGCAACAATCACATCTAATCCTCCCCTTCGTCTTTTCCGGGTGTTTTATGGGTATTTTCGCCCATAAAATGCTATTTTGTAAGAAAAATTCAAAATTTTGTACGTTTTTCACAATCATTTTTTGCATCCATTATACTATCTTTGCAAAAAGAGTAATAATACCATTAACACTCAACACTCGAAACAACAATTTAATATATATAATCATGGTAACAAAACTTTCTTTTTCATTAAGACGATCGGCATGGCTATTGGCTTTGTTGATTATCACCTCGGCATT
>SFER01000141.1 GCA_004557195.1 Bacteroidales bacterium
CCTACAACAAAGTCCTCGTTCCGTTTACCGAAACACTTAATAAGGCCGATGTAGCCACTGTAACACCTATCGTTGCCACTGCTGCCGAAATTGCAGGCGATGCCAACAAGTTCATCTATGAATATGTTCACCTCATTGGTGTGAAGATTACAAACGCTAGCACTGCATACAACTACGTAGTGAAAGACAACTCAGGCGAAATCCCTGCATACGATGCATTCTCGACAGTGCCATCTTCGCTTCCGGAAGGCAACTGCGATGTATATGCAATTGTAACTGATGATTTCGGTACTATGAAGCTCCATCCTATTGAAATTGCCACTGCAACAGGCGTTGAGGGCGTAACCAACCTCACAAGCGTAGTTCTTGGTGCCAACGGTGCCCTCACCGTAATCACTCCCGAGGCTGCCAAGGTGGCTGTTTATAGCGCCAATGGACAACTCGTATCCGAAACACAGGCTGTAGAAGGTGTAAACACCATCGCTGCCGCTCCGGGTATGTACATCGTGAAAGTAGGTGCCGAAGTAACCAAAGTATTGGTTAAATAATCACCATTCCACATAATCCAAGGGTGCCGTGCCGCAAGGTGTCGGCACCTTTTTATTTATAAAACAACAAATGAAAAACACTGCCGCAAAGATAACATCCCAATCGGCGCCAAAACTGCAAAACGCGCCAATTCCGGTAAAATCCCACAAAAGATTGCAAATATTGCTTATTTCAAGATATAATCAGCGATAATCTCTGCAGCGCAGGATAGCAACTTAGCGATAATCAATGGGAGATAAAAAAAGAAAGAAATCCGGGTGAGGGATTTCTTTCTCATTTCTATTCGCCTGTATTGTTTTGGGTCTATTTTACTATCACTTTTGTGGTGTAGTTGAGAGAGGAGCCGATGGCGTTCACGATGTAGGCTCCGGCAGCGAGGTTACTCATGTCGATGGCGAGCTCTTCGCTTGGTGTCGCACTCGATGTTGTGGCTGCAAGGGCGCCGTTGAGTGTGTAGATGTTGAGAGTGATATGCTCTTGTGTGGGGGCGTAGATTGTGAACATTCCGCCGGCATATCGGGTGAGTGGTGCGTTGTCGTTGAGCGAACCTTCGACCGCCGACGATTCGAGAATCTTTTTCAATCCGTTGTAGGAATCGATTTTGCCGAAACCACATTTCTGAGTGTCGGTGGTGTAGGAGTCGCTAATGGCTGTTTCTCTAAACACGTCGATTATTCTCTCGGCGGTTAGAGTGGGGTCGGCTTGGAGCCAGGTGGCGATGATTCCCGAAACGATAGGAGTTGACATCGAAGTGCCCGACATTGCTCCCCAGTAGTTAGTGCGTCCGTTGGCTGTAACCTTGTCGCACACGACTTCGTCGGCAGAGTAGCCTACATAGTATTTGTCATAGTTGCTTACCGATGAAATCACCGGGAGACCGGGGGCGAGGATTTCCGGCTTTTGGCGGCCATCGAAAGTGGGGCCATAGCTCGAGAAATATGCGAGTTGTCCCACCTTGCCTCCGTAGTCGTGGCTATAGCCGTCGATATCGGTAATTTTGGTCGTTGCCTGGTATGCGCCCACCGAAATTGTTCGATTTCCGCAAGCCATTGTGTTAATCGACATGTTGGCGTCGCCGGTTATGAAGCCTGTTTTGTTGTTGCTTGCGAAGACGGCGTAATCATCGGTCCATGCATGGATAACATCGCCTTGAGTGCTTGAAATTGTGAGGCAGAGACGATAAGTGCTACTTTTGAGTGTGCCACTGAGGTTGATGAAGATGTTGTCGCAATCGTCCGAGCCACCTTCATAGAAGTAGAGTTTTGTGGTGCCGTAGAAGTATTTTTTGAAATTGCTGTCGGCAGTTACAGTGGTTTTCGACTTGTTGCAAGTGGCAGTTGTGGCATATACTGTTGCGCCGGTAGAGGCATCCACCACCGAGATAGTCGCTTGGAGGTCGGTGCCTGGATTTTTAGACCAAATGTCGATTTGGGTCTCAATAGCGGTTTCAGAGGGGCTGTACCAGTCGAGGATAAAAGTTTTGGCAGGGTCGGTTGTGTTGAAAGAGTGAGTGAGGTGCATGTTGTCGCCACCTTCGTTGCCCGATGCAATGCAAATAATGCGACCTTCAGGTTGCTCGGCTATTAGTTGGTCGAACATGTATGCTTCCACATCGGTGCCGTCGTGTTTGCCCAGGTTGTAACCGATGCTGTAGTTGATTACCACCGGCATTTCAAGTTCTTTTGCTTTCTCAAAAATGTAAGCGGCAGAGTTTACAAGGTTTGTGCTGCTCAAATCGTTGGTGCCGCAAGCGATTATTGTAGCCTCGGGTGCAAAACCCGGGTAATTGCCGTTGTATCCGCCGACAGCCGAACCCATAGTGTGGGTGCCGTGCGATTCGTTGTATAGGTCGGTGGTAAGCCCTTTGATAGCCTCTTCGGTGAGGAAGAAAGAGCCGGGGTAAGTGCCGGTTCTGAATGTGTCGAAAGTGGTTAGATCGATCACTCTGCCGGTGATTTTTGTGCCGGTGTTGTCGCTGGGGAGATATGCGGCGATGATGCGTGATGAGCCATCTTCATTCCTGAAATTCGCATGGTTGAAATCAATGCCTGCATCTATAGTGCCATAAATCACCCCTTTGCCGGTGTAAGCCGATGTTCCGCCCTCAACGCCATTTACGGTGTTGGCGTGGTTGGTCGATACGCGGGAATTGGCATTGAGCAGACGAGCGGTGCGTGCCACCTCGATGCGTTTTACCATGTCCATTTCGGCTATCTCCTCAACCAGGTCAAGCGGGATTCTTGCAGTGAGGCAGTCGCCGGCAACGACACCAATTTCGACACCTGCGTCTTGCAATGCGTTGAGGTCGAAGTCCTTCTCAAGACGGATGAAAGCATCGATATATTTGATTCCATCGGTGCTTGTTACCGTTTTTAATACTTTGGCATTGTGAGTGCCGGTGCTTTCAGCAGCTTGAACTTCATCGAGTGCATACATCGAGTATGCCGAAAGTTTGGATTGCGCCATAACCGAAACGGATAAAAGCGCAGAACCTATCAGTATGAAAATCTTTCTCATAAGAAATTAATTAGTAGAAATAGTTTCCAAAGTTAAGCAAAAATTCTTTTGTGATTAAAAATTCGAGTTAAAATTTTGATTCAGCGCATTAAAAGTAGTATCTTTACGCATTGAAACACGAAATAGCGAGTTATGGAAGCAAGGAAGTTAAAAAGATGCCCGATAGGGATTCAGACATTCTCGGATATTATCGAGGAGAACTATATGTATGTCGATAAGACCGATTTGGTTTATGAATTGACACACAGTGGGAATCGATATGTATTTCTGAGCCGCCCGAGGCGGTTTGGAAAATCGCTTCTTGCATCCACGCTCCATAGTTATTTCTCAGGTCGAAAGGAGTTGTTCAAAGGCTTGGCAATAGAGAAGTTGGAGACCGAGTGGACGCAATACCCTGTCCTCCACTTCGATATGAGCACCGCAAAGCATGTCGATGAACTGCGCCTTGAGCAAGAACTAAACCTAAAACTCGCTAATTACGAGGCAATTTATGGAAAAAGCGAGGACGAAATCAACGTCAACCAGAGACTTCAAGGAATTATCAAGCGCGCTTACGAGCAGACCGGGAAGAAGGTGGTTATCCTTATCGATGAATATGACGCTCCGTTGCTCGATGTGGTGCATGAGGAAGAGAATTTGCCAAAATTGCGCAAAGTTATGCGTAATTTCTACTCGCCGCTCAAGGCTTGCTACCCTTATATTAAATTCGCGTTCCTCACAGGCATCACAAAATTCTCTCAACTCAGTATTTTCAGCGAACTGAACAATATTGCGAATGTGAGTATGCTTCCCCAATTCGCTGCCATCTGTGGCATTACAAAAGATGAACTTATAGAGCAATTTGCCGGGCACATCGACGCACTTGCAGAGGTCGAGGGCAAAACTCACGATGAGATTGTAGAAGAATTGGCATACCGCTACGATGGCTATCATTTCACATGGCCCTCGCCCGATATCTTCAACCCGTACAGTTTGTTAAGTGCGCTTGGCAACCAAATAATGGACAATTATTGGTTTGCCAGCGGCACCCCCACATATATAATTGAAATGATGCAGAAATATGGCGTATTGCCATCGCAAATTGGTCCGAATAAATATCTTAAGGAGGATTTCGACATCCCGATTGAGCAATCCGACATCATCGCACCTCTATTGTATCAAAGCGGCTACCTCACAATTTGTGATTATGACAAAAAATATGAGACCTACACTCTCGATATGCCCAATTACGAGGTTCGCACAAGTATGATGAACACCCTGCTGCCTCGCTACGCAAAGATAACAAGAACAGCGGTGCGGTTGACGCTTTGCGATGTCAATGATTTGATTTGTAAAAATGATATGGATGGTGCATTGAAATTACTGCAAACTTTCCTTGATACCGTTCCATACTGCGACAATGCGAATTCGGAGGGTCACTACCAGCAGATGCTCTACATAATCTTCTCGCTTATGGGGCATTACCTTGATGTGGAGGTACACACCGCAAAGGGGCGCGTGGATTTGGTGCTCCATGCACCGCAGGCGCTGTACATCATCGAGATAAAACTTAACAAATCGGCAGAAGCGGCGATGGGGCAGATTGAACTTAAGCAATACGACAAGCGGTTCTCGCTGCTCAACCTCCCGGTAGTGAAGGTGGGAGTGAACTTCAGCACCGAAGCCCGAAACATCACTGACTGGACCATCACCGACCCCCGAAAATAACCGAATTAACCCCATGAACCTATTTCTACAGACCTACACACCAGAAGAAACCGAAGGACACCTTCATACAGTTGAGCAAGCAGTCGAACGCCTCCCTTTCACGCTTGCCTATCCGGTAGCGCAAGCAAGGCTCAAAATGGAGCGTGGAGAATATGCCGGAATGATGAACCATATTCTCGATTTCTTTGAGATTGCAACGCAATACACTTCCTGTGTGCTGTTCAAACTGCTTGAAAAGCACTCCAATAATCCCGATGTGTCGAAAATTTTGGTGGGGGTAGTCAACAAAATCGATTCAAAACGTCCATTGTCGTTTGGCGACTGGATTAACGATATTTTCACGCCATTATGTATCGCTGCCGGGAAGCACCTGCCTGAGTTGCCGCTTGTGGCATCGCTTGTCGAACATGTGTGCAACCGCAAGCGCAACATCCTCCTCGGCGGGAAGCACGATGCGAGCATCGTGCAGATAAGAAACGAGTATCGCGGGCACAGCACCACGCTCAGCGATGACATCTATCGTGGTGTCTCTTTCACTCTTGAGCCTCGATTGCTCGCTTTCATCAAGGCTTTGCTGCCGCTTGCCGATTATGATATTATCGCATTTTCGCAAGGGACATCTTTTTCGATGAAGGGTGCTGACAATACCAAAGAATTGCAGCGTTCGCCCGGTGCCGACGGTCATTATTGCCTTGAAAAGGATGGCAAGATTATCGACCTCTATCCGTTGGTGTTCTTGAGCCCTGAAAAATATGTGTATGTCTTTCAGTCGCTTAAAGATGAGAATATAAGTTACATATCGTCGAATATCAATGC
>SFER01000142.1 GCA_004557195.1 Bacteroidales bacterium
ATGATACTTACCTCAGAAAGTCTGCGATACCTTTTGCGGCGTTAAGTCCGGAAGCGATAGCTCTCACTACAAGGCTTGCGCCTGTGGATGAATCACCTGCGGCAAACACTTTGTCAACACTCGATTTTTGAGAAGAATCGACTTTAATATTCTTTCTTGCATCGAGTTCGGGTTTTAGTTGAGAGATTACGCCCTCTTGCACCGGATTGACAAATCCCATTGCGAGAAGAACGAGTTCTGCCTTAATTACCTCGGTCTTTCCTGTGTGGATAAGATCCATACGACCGGTTTCTTCGTTCTTCTTCCACTCTACTTCTTCCACTTCAACCCCGGTGAGTTTGCCATTCTCGCCAATAAAGCGTTTCGTGTCGAGAAGCCAACGGCGCTCACAGCCCTCTTCGTGAGAGCTTGAGGTTTTGAGAATCTGTGGCCAGTAGGGCCAAGGAGTGTTAGGATTATCACCAACCGGAGGCTTGGGCATAATTTCGATTTGAGTAACCGACAATGCCCCCTGTCGATTGGAAGTGCCAACGCAATCGCTACCGGTGTCTCCACCACCTATTACAAGTACATGCTTGCCTTTGGCGGATATTCGCTCTGAACTCGAGAATGTAGCACCAGCCACTACCCTATTCTGCTGTTGCAGAAGTTCCAACGCAAAGTGCACACCATCGAGTTCACGACCTTCAACTTTAAGGTCGCGCGGTACACCCGAACCGATTGCCACACACACTGCATCGTTTTGTGCTACCAACTCGATAGCATCAATGTCCTTACCGATTTCGGTGTTGCAAACGATTTTCACACCTTCGGCTTCCATCACAGCGAGACGACGATCGATAACAGATTTATTGAGTTTGAAATCGGGAATACCGAGGCGCAACAATCCGCCGGGATATTCATTTTTCTCATAAACCGTAACATCAAAGCCACGGCGATTGAGCGCATAGGCACAAGCCAATCCCGATGGACCGGAACCAATCACAGCAACTTTCTTGCCTACGCGATGTTTCGGCGGCTTTGGCGAGATATAACCTTCGTTATAGGCTCGCTCAACGATTGCAGCCTCATTTTCACGAATTGTCAAAGGCTGTTTCACCTTGTTGAGCACGCACCCTTTCTCGCACAATGCCGGGCAAACACGACCGGTAAATTCCGGGAATGGATTTGTCTCGGAAAGCAAGGCAAAAGCCCCCGCGATGTCATTCTTAAAGAGTCGGTCTTGCCATTCCGGAGGACGATTGCCCAATGGACAGCTCCAATGGCAAAACGGCACACCACAATCCATGCAACGCGAAGCTTGCAATCGGCGATCTTCCTGATTGAGAGTCTGCTCAACCTCGCTAAAGTCCTTAATTCTATCACTAATGGGGCGATAACCTGCCTCTTTTCTATCTATAGTTAAAAATGCTTTTGGATTTCCCATTTTGCCAAATTGTTAATCGAGTTGAACATTTGCTAATCTTGTTTTTAAAGCCTCCATCTGCTCATCGTGAAGCACCTTCTTATACTCAATAGGAATTACCTTGATAAATTGACCCACATATTCCTGCCAGTTGTCGAGCATCTTGGCAGCAAGAGGAGAATGAGTGAATTTATAGTGATTCCCAATCAAGCGATAGAGCTCGCGGTTGTCTGCCATATCTTCAATGAGAGACAATTCGACCATTTCCATATTGCAATAATAGTCGAAGTCGCCTTTGGGATTCCACACATAGGCAATACCACCGCTCATACCGGCAGCGAAGTTGCGCCCAGTAGGACCGAGAATCACAGCACGACCGCCGGTCATATATTCGCAGCAGTGGTCGCCCACCCCTTCAACAACAGCGGTAGCACCGGAATTGCGCACACAGAAACGCTCACCCACTTCACCATTGATATACACTTCGCCGGAAGTTGCACCATATAATAATGTGTTACCTGCGATGATGTTATCTTCGGGAACAAACGTAGAGCCGGTCGGAGGCACGATTATGATTCTGCCACCCGAAAGTCCCTTACCGACATAGTCGTTGGTGTCGCCTTCGAGAATGAATGTTACACCATTGATAAGGAACGAACCGAAACTTTGACCGGCTGAGCCTTTGAAACGGCAACGAATTGTGTTGTCCTGCAACCCGGCAGCACCATATTTCTTTGCTATTTTACCCGATAACATCGCACCTACCGAGCGGTCGGTGTTTTTGATTGCGAAATCGAGTTCGACAGGCATTCCATTCTCTATTGCGGGGTGACTGCGAGTGATGAGTTGTGTGTCGAGCACATTTGAAATTTCGTGAATCTGCTCGTGAGAGTTGCGAATAGAATTTGTCTTAGCCTCTTCGGGTTGATAAAGCAACGTGGAAAGGTCGATATGTGTAGTCTTAGACACTTTTATATCGGTGCGCTGCTCGAGCAAATCGGTGCGACCGACAAGGTCGTCGAAGTGACGGACACCGAGTTGTGCCATGATCTCGCGAATCTCTTGAGCAAGGAAAGTGAAGAAATTAACAAGATATTCCGAACGACCGAGGAAACGCTTGCGAAGCTCTTCGTTTTGA
The DNA here is from genome assembly GCA_004557195.1 of Bacteroidales bacterium. Taxonomy (GTDB): domain Bacteria; phylum Bacteroidota; class Bacteroidia; order Bacteroidales; family Muribaculaceae; genus W0P31-042. The sequence continues at coordinate 2,544 of SFER01000142.1, forward strand.
GTGGCTACACCCACAGGGCAAGTGTTCATGTGGCATTTACGCATCATCACACAGCCCAAAACGATAAGAGCACTTGTGGCGAAGCCAAATTCTTCGGCACCAAGCATCGCTTGAATAACCACGTCTCTACCGGTTTTCAATTGACCATCGACCTGAAGTTTCACATTGCCGCGCAAATTGTTGAGAACAAGAGTCTGCTGAGCCTCGGCAAGACCGATTTCCGACGGGAGACCGGCATATCGAATAGAGCTTGCAGGCGAAGCACCTGTTCCACCCTCGGCACCACTAATTGTAATTAGGTCGGCTTTAGCCTTGGCAACACCGGCTGCAATAGTACCCACACCGCTTTCCGACACGAGTTTAACACTGATTTTCGCATCGGGATTGACATTCTTGAGGTCGAAAATGAGCTGCGCCAAATCCTCGATAGAATAGATGTCGTGATGTGGCGGCGGAGAAATCAGAGAGATTCCCGGTATAGAGTGACGAGTGCGTGCAATGATTTTATCGACCTTGAAACCCGGCAACTGACCACCCTCGCCAGGCTTGGCACCTTGAGCAATCTTGATTTGAATTTCGTCGGCATTAACGAGATACTCGGTAGTGACGCCAAAACGACCCGAAGCCACCTGCTTGATTGCGCTTCTTGCGCTTGTGCCATCCTCGCGAGGTGCAAAACGAGCGGAATCCTCGCCGCCTTCACCGGTATTACTGCGAGCACCAATTTTGTTCATAGCAATGGCAATCGCTTCATGCGCTTCCTTGCTAATAGAGCCAAACGACATAGCTCCGGTAACAAATCGTTTTGTAATAGCTTCTACCGGTTCCACTTCATCGATACTAATAGGTGTTCCCTCCTTGAATTTCAAGAAATCACGAATAAACACAGGCACAGTTTTGTTGTCGATTCCTGCAGTGTACTCTTTAAATTTCTTGTAGCTACCCAAGCGGGTTGCAAGTTGGAGAGTTGCAATAGACTCAGGATTCCAAGCGTGATATTCGCCGTTTTTGCGATAAGAATAGAAACCATTATGAATTAACGGCTTGTCGTCATCGTTATCGGCAATAAACGCATCGCTATGTTGAGAAATGAGCATTTTTGCAATGTCGGAAATATCAACACCGCCTATTTTTGAAGTAGTGCCACCGAAATAGGTATCTACCAACGCTTGAGAAAGTCCGATTGCTTCGAAGAGTTGTGCACCCTTGTAGCTGGTGAGTGTTGAGATACCCATTTTCGACATAACTTTAAGTAAGCCTTTGTCGATTGCCTTGATATAGTTTTTCTCGGCAGTTGCATAGTCGAGTTGAATCTCCTTATCTTCAACCAATTTGTTGATAACCGCAAATGAGAGGTATGGATTGATAGCGCTTGCACCATAACCCGAGAGCAAAGCGAAGTGCATCACTTCACGAGCATCGGCAGTCTCGACAATAAGAGCGGTTTGCACACGTTTTTGACACTCAATGAGGTGATGATGAACAGCCGAAGTGGCAAGAATAGACGGAATAGGCGCAAAATCCTCATTAACATCCCTGTCGGAGAGCACAATATAGTTGCAGCCATCATCCACAGCCTTTTCAGCCTCGATGCACATCTTCTCAATTCCTTTTTTGAGCCCTTCGGCGCCATCTTTCACTGCAAAAGACATCGACACTTTGCGGGTGTTGAAGCCCTTGTAGCGCAAGTTGCAGAGGATATCGAGTTCGCGATTGGTGATAATCGGACGCTTAAGTTCCACCATTTTGCACAATTCCTGCTTCGGGCTGAGCAAATCCATATTCAGCGCGCCGATATAGCTATCGAGGCTCATCACAAGCTGCTCACGCAATGGGTCGATAGGCGGATTTGTTACCTGGGCAAAATGTTGGCGGAAGAAGTTAAACAATGGCTGTGGTTTGTCGCTGAGAACAGCGAGCGGAGTGTCGTTACCCATCGAATTGATAGGCTCTTTGGCTTCGGTAACCATTGGCATAATTATACGCTCGACATCTTCGCGGTTGAAAAGGAAAATATCGAGTAATCGGCGGAAGTTATCCACCTTGTTATCCACTTTACGGCCGCTGCTGATGCTGTCGAGGATAATGCGATTCTTGGCGAGCCAATCTTGATAAGGAAACTCTCCGGCAAGTTCTTCTTTGAGTTCCTTATCTGTGAGAATCTGCCCTTTTTCCATATCCACGAGCATCATTTTGCCGGGACGCAAACGACCTTTCTCTTTAACTTCCGAAGCCTCGAATGGAAGTACACCCATTTCGGAAGCAAGCACCATTGTATCGTTTTTGGTGATGAGATAACGAGCAGGGCGTAAACCGTTTCTATCGAGCATACCACCGGCATATCTGCCATCACTGAAAAGTAATGCTGCAGGGCCATCCCATGCCTCCATGAGGATAGAGTGGTATTCATAGAAAGCCTTGAGTTGTGGAGAAATCGGGTTCTTATCGTTATAAGATTCTGGGACAAGCATTGCCAAAGCGTGAGGGAGAGACATACCCGACATTACAAAGAATTCGAGCACATTGTCGAGCGAAGCGCTGTCGCTCATGTTTGGTTGAATAATCGGCTTAACTTGTTTTCCCGAGAAAATCTCGGGATTTAAGACACATTCACGGGCGTGCATCCACATTCTGTTTCCCTGAATGGTGTTGATTTCGCCATTGTGCCCAAGGATACGGAAAGGCTGGGCAAGCCCCCAGGTTGGGAATGTGTTGGTGCTGAAACGAGAGTGAACCAGCGCCATGCCTGTAGTGAAATGTGGGTTAATGAGGTCGGGATAGTAATATCTTAGTTGCAAGGATGAAAGCATCCCTTTATAGACAATTGATTTGGAAGACAAAGACGCTACATAAAAGTCTTCAGCCTTAAGCAGTCCCAGTTTAGCGACTTTGTTTTCAACCGACTTGCGAATAATGTAGAGTTTTGGTTCAATCGGGTCGTTGGTTTTCTCGTCGGCGATAAAAATCTGCTTGATATCGGGCTCGGCAGAGCGAGCAACCTCGCCAAGTTGTTCATTATTGGTAGGCACA
>SFER01000143.1 GCA_004557195.1 Bacteroidales bacterium
AGTTCGATAGAGGAAAGTGTGGCGGCTCTCCAGAGGTTGTATCAGGAAATCAATTGGCAGAGCGGCAAGTTGCTTAACCATCTAAGTGAAAATGACATTAAAATTTGGTGTAATAAATTAGGGATTTCTACGTTATAATAAGCAAGATTGAATTATGCAGGAGATATTTCTTAATACAGTGCAGGACTATAACGACTACCAAAGGATGGAGACTCTTCATCCTTTGGTAAGTGTGTTGCATGTGGAGAACACTGAACACATCCAAAAGAGTGTGATGCACTATGGACTCTATGCCATCTACCTCAAGGAGACCAAGGGGTGCAAACTCTCCTATGGACGCACTCCCTATGACTTCGACGAGATGACTGTGACGAGTTTTGCTCCCGGTCAGGTGGTGACTGTGGAGCCTAATCCCGATGTGCCTTTTGTAAAATACACGGCATTGGCATTTCATCCCGACCTACTAAACCGCACTCCATTGACAAAGCAAATGAGCCGCTACGAGTTCTTCGACTACACAAGTACTGAGGACCTTCACCTTTCGGCTGCAGAGGTTGAAGTCTTTAAGGGCGTGCTTGCAATGATAGAACAGGAACTGCATCACACCATCGACAAGCACACGAGAGAACTCATTGTATCGAATATCGAGCTTTTGCTCAACTATTGCCTTCGTTTCTACGACCGCCAGTTCATCACCCGCGAGGAAATCAACCACGGCGTGGTGAAGAAGTTCTTGACGCTATTGGATGAATACCTGAACGACAAAGCAGAATCCGAGGGATTACCCACCGTCGCCTACTTTGCAGACAAGTGCTGCCTATCCACCGGCTACTTCGGCACCTTAATCAAAACTGAAACAGGACGAACAGCCAAAGATATCATCAACGACCGCGTCCTTGCAAAGTCCAAAGAACTGTTGCAATCAGAAACAATTACCATTACGGAGGTAAGCCAACGCTTAGGCTTTGAATATCCACAGCATTTCGTCCGTTTTTTCAAGTCTATCACAGGTAAGACTCCATCGCAATGGCGAGTGGCGTAAAATCCTCAACAACTTATTTGTTCGCCCGGCAGGAATAAAGCATGAGAGGCTACCGCGGCAGCCTCTCATGGGATTATTTTGTAGATTGAAAGAATTTCGAGAATATGTTGAGTATCTGTTCTACGGCTTCTTTGCTTGGTACTGGAATGTTGAGGCTCGTCCTACCGCTTTGAGGATCGGTTTTTACGATGCTGTCGATAAGTTGCTTGGTTGCTTCCGGCGACTTAAGTGTTTGCGCGAGTCCGCTGAAAAACGATACCCCTTGAGCCATGAGTTCCTGTGGGGTAACGGCTGTTTCGCTTGATTGATTTGGCTTTGCATCTCCACCTGTGTCGGTGGTGCCTTGGTCGGTTTTGTCAAGCAGCCCAGGGTCGGGATCTTCCTTATCTTCGACATTTTCCTCATCTACCTCATCTTCGTCATCTACCACATTTTCGTCATCTACCACATTTTCGTCATCATAAATGAAATCATCTATGCAGTCGTAATAGCCGTCGGAGATGTCATCTTCGTCATAGTAGTCATCATCTATTGTGGTTATAGCGGTTCGGGATTGTGGTTGCACCGGGAGCTCTTCCGAGGAGTCTGTTGTCGGAGTGACTGTGCTGTTATCTTCCACAAGACCATCGAACACGTCTATGATTTGCTTGAAGCGTCCATCATCGGCAAATATTGTGTCTTCGCCATTGTCGAGCACACCGCTAAACATGTTTTGCTTGAACTTGAGTTTCACAATCATGCTTTCCTCTATAGTCCCTTTAGATACGAGGTTAATTACCTGCACATTGTCTTTTTGCCCGTAGCGATAAATGCGCCCAATGCGCTGCTCCAGCACTGCCGGGTTCCAAGGCAAGTCGAGATTGATGATGAGCGATGCCGACTGCAAGTTGAGTCCGGTGCTGCCGGCGTCGGTTGAGAGGAACACGCGGCACTCGGCATCATTCTTGAAGCGCTCGGTCATTGCACCGCGTTTGTGAGAAGGAACGCCACCGTGCAAGAATTCGTACCCCACGCCACGTTGGTCCAATTCCTGTGCGAGTAGTCGCGCCATACGCTCCCACTGGCTGAAAACCACAGCCTTTCCGTTGCCAGACTGTATCATTTGGTCGATTATGTCCATAGCTTCGCCGATTTTTACATCGTGGCGAGTGGTCTGGTCGAGTATATAGGTGCTGTCGCTAACCATGCGCATTATGTTCAAGCACAATAGAAGCCTGCGGCGGTCGTTCTCGCTGAGGAAGTGCTGGCGGTGCCATTTACTTATCAAGCGAGCCACAATCTCCTTGTTTTCGGTGTGGATATCCATCTGTTGCTGGGTCACTGCCACCAATATTGTCGTGTCTTGACGCGGTGGAAGTTGTATCGCCACATCGGCCTTGCGTCGTCTTATCAGACGCTCTGAGGCTTTCTTGCCTATGTCATTGAGATTTTTGTAGCTTATTACCTTCGCAGTGCTGTCGGTTACTATGTATTTGTTGCGGAATTCGTAGTAAGGACCAAGGCAATATTGATCAATAAGTTCCATCACCGAATAGAATTCCTCGAGTTTATTCTCGAGCGGAGTGCCCGAGAGAGCCACGGTGTAGCGCGCATTAATGCGCCTGGCAGCGGTGGCTATGATGGTGTTCCAGTTCTTTAAGCGCTGAATTTCGTCCATAATCACCATGTCAGCATCAATGTGCCCTAAGTAACGAACGTCGTTCGCCATCGTGTGATATGAGACGATTTTGTAGGTTGTCGGTTCGTTATACATCAAGGCGCGTTTGGTCACCACTCCCTCCACTATCATCACATCGGCGCCCGTGAAACGCTCAATCTCGCTTTTCCACTGATACTTGAGCGATGTGGGACATACCACCAGAATCGACTCGACAAATTTGTGGCGTCTCAGCAGTTCTGCGGCACCTATAGCCTGCACAGTCTTGCCAAGACCCATCTCATCGGCAATCAGTGAACGCCCTTTGACAAACGCAAACTTCACACCTTCTTTCTGATAGGGGAACAGCTTGGTGTGTAGCAGATGGTCGAGCTCGTCATCACTCATGCTATTGGCGATGCTCTCACGTTTGGCGCTCTCGCGCATATCTATCACATGGCTCAGAGCATCATCATAGCACCTGAAAGTGCTACTGATTCTCATAGCACTATCAAGAAAATCGGGAAAGAGTTCGCAGCAATCCTTTCGTAGCACCCCATTGTTGTCGAAATAGCGCTCCGCAAGGCTCTTAAACTGCTCGCGACACTCCTCGCCAATGCGTATCTTCACCTTCCGTTCACCTCGGTAGGAGAGATACACCGATGTGTAGGATGGAAGATTATCTCTCCTGACGCTCTTATTATTGTCGCTGAGCCACATCTTCACCGACTCAAGGTGCTTGCAAGTGCCCAAACGCGATGTCTTGAAGTCGAGACAAGAGCAATAGTTCCACTGGCTATCGTTACCGCGATATACCACCTTGTACGCCCGGCGTGTCCTGCTATTCTTAACTCTGAATTCGCCGGGGGCGTGCTTGGCATCGATTGCCTCTATCACAAACGTCTGCTTCAAGGCAGCTTGGCGGCGCAATGCCACCTGCCACTCCTTTAGGGTCATGCTCGACGGCTGCACAGTTTCGGAAACGTACTTAATATTACTTTTCTTGGTCGCGTTATTTCCGCGTTTTTTGCTTGATTTCAGGATGCGATTAGCCATTTAAAATATGGATTTACAAATTAAAGAAAATCAAATGACTGCATCATGCCTCCCGCACACTAATAATCCGTGTAAAACGCTATCGGCAAGCACAGCCACATAATTGAACAAAGATACACATAAAATCGTATTCCCACAAAATAGCCCACCAAAATTTTCATCCAATATAAAAATTTTGGCTGTTAATATATATAATAATGTGAAATTATATGTGAGACCGCTGTGTTTCAATGGAATTTGAAGTAGGTTTAGGTTTATTTTGGGATTGTGTGCTTGAAATTGGCACATGTGGCGTCGTAAATTTGCGTAGTAAATCTAAAACGATACAGAGATGGACTACAGCATTTCACAAGACGACAAAGTGTTGGCTACTCTTACAAGCCAAAAAGGGGAGATTATCGTGCGTGTAATCGATGCCAAGTATTCTTCGCTTCGCGAGTTGGTTTCGTCGCTGCGCCGTATGGCGGTGTCGATGACAGGCATGGTGCAGTTGTTTGTGCGCAATTTCACTCAAGGATGGCATTTGAAACAGAATATTTATCTTTCGCCATCGTCGTTATCAATTCGCCGTGAAGAAGTCCCGGTTTCCGCTGCGAGGCGCAGTGTAATGCCTCGACAAATGTCGTTTAATTTCGCATAACAGGCATATTTGAGGGTTTTGATGAAATTTTTCTACAAATATTGTTAAACAATTTAGATTATTCTGCAAAATTCACTAATTTTACAGCGTAAAATTGTTTTAAGAGTATTATGGGTTTTGAACATTGTTCTAAAACCTTGTAAGAAAGTATATAATCATTATTCTATCAAAATCAAAAAGTAATAAATTATGATTTATTCTCACGAAGTGCAACAAATGTGTTGTGTAGCAAAGGGTGCAAATCATCCATCTGCTCCCATCCCTGAAGAAGGTAAATGGGTGAGAGCAAAAGAAATCAAGGACATTTCCGGTCTTACTCACGGTATTGGTTGGTGTGCTCCTCAACAAGGTGCGTGCAAACTTACTCTTAACGTGAAGGATGGAATTATCCAAGAGGCATTGGTAGAAACTATCGGTTGCTCGGGTATGACTCACTCGGCTGCTATGGCTTCTGAAATCCTTCCCGGCAAGACTTTGCTTGAGGCTTTGAACACCGACTTGGTGTGCGACGCTATCAACACTGCAATGCGCGAATTGTTCAAACAAATCGTTTATGGTCGTACTCAATCCGCTTTCTCTGAAGGTGGTCTCGTTGTCGGCGCTTCTTTGGAAGACCTCGGTAAAGGTCTCCGTAGCCAAGTCGGCACAATGTTTGGTACACTTGCTAAAGGTCCTCGTTACCTCGAAATGGCAGAAGGTTACTGCACTCGCATGGCTCTCGATGCCAACAATGAAGTAATCGGTTATGAATTCCTTCACCTTGGCAAACTCACCGAAATGCTTAAGAATGGTGTTGCTCCCGAAGAAGCAATCGAAAAGGCAAAAGGCAGCTATGGCCGTTTTGCCGAAGCCGTTAAATATATTGACCCACGTAAAGAATAAGAGTTATGATAAGAGAAGTAAAATTTGAAAGTCAAGATCGTCGCATCAAGCAAGTGCTTGCTGCATTGAACGAAAATGGTATCAAAGATATCGAAGAGGCAAATGCAATTTGCGAAGCTGCAGGCATCGACCCCTATAAGACTTGTGAAGAAACTCAACCTATCTGCTTCGAGAATGCTAAGTGGGCTTATGTTGTAGGTTGCGCTATCGCATTGAAGAAAGGTTGCAAGAATGCAGCCGACGCTGCCGAGGCTATCGGTATCGGTCTTCAATCGTTCTGCATCCCCGGTTCTGTAGCCGATGATCGCAAAGCCGACAAGGTGCGCAAAGAGCCTTTGCGTGTAATCCTCAACGGTCTTGGTAAAGATGCCGCTCAAATTATCTCACGTATCAATGGTTTCACCTATGTTCGCACCGAATTTGATTATTTCACCGGCGAACTTAAAGTGGTTTCAGAAACACCTTATAGCAATGGTCCTCGTGCAAAAGTGAAATGCTATGGTGCCGATGATGTTCGTGAAGGTGTTGCCATCATGTGGAAAGAAGGCGTAGATGTTTCTATCACAGGTAACTCTACCAACCCGACTCGTTTCCAACACCCGGTTGCAGGTACTTACAAGAAAGAACGCGTTCTTGCCGGTAAGCCTTATTTCTCCGTAGCATCAGGTGGTGGTACAGGCCGTACA
>SFER01000144.1 GCA_004557195.1 Bacteroidales bacterium
AGGTTCTTCCATGCTTCAGATAGAGTCCGGTGAAGGAGATCTTTCACGTCGCCAAGCCATGTATGAGATGAGAGGATTGTCTTTCCGTGAGTATTTACAGTTTGAAGATAAGATTCAGTTAGAGCCTATTGCTCTTGAATACTTGCTACAGAATCATGTCGGCATTGCAACCGACATCTGCGGCAGATTGCCGGAAGGGCAGGAGAATATGATACTTCCTCTGTTCAAAAAATACCTCAAAGAGGGATATTATCCTTTCTATAAGACTATATATGGAGATCTTAACCAGCGAATTCAGGCTATTGTCTCGCAGATAATAGAACGTGATTATCCAAGGGTTGAGGGTGTAACGGAATCTACTATCCGAAAAACTCGAAAGATGCTGATGGTCATGGCAGAGCGTGTACCACAACTGCCTAAAATGTCTGAAATATATAAGCAGTTGGAGACCGACCGTAATATGGGATTGAAGATGATGCGTGCTCTGGAACGAGCCGGACTTCTTCTACTTCTTGGGGACGACACCAAGTCGCCGAACAATCTATCGCGCCCGGACAAGATATACATCAACAACCCAACCCTGATGTATGCTCTTTCACCATATTCCGACATAGGGACGATACGAGAAACGTTTTTTATGAATCAGCTGTCGGAGTCGCACGATGTGAGATACCCCAAGGCGGGCGACTTCAAAGTTGATAAGAAATACCTGTTTGAGGTAGGAGGCAAAAGCAAGACGTTTGAGCAGATAAAAGACCTTCCGAACAGTTTCCTCGCCATTGACGATACTGAGATTGGTCGCAAAGCCAGAATCCCGCTCTGGATGTTTGGATTGCTATATTAAAAGTACATTATCATGGCATCAAAAGGTTCGGAGAGGGGAATGTAGATTTGGGGATAAAAAAAGACCGCGGAGGGCGGTCTTTTTGGTGCTTATTGGGAATGGTAATTATTTCATTGCGAAATAGTTGCCGGTAACCATTTGGCGATAGGCATACACGCCGGCTTGCGAGAGTTCCACGGTTTGGAAGTCTCCGTCGGGGGTGAGCATTTTCACATGGCTGTCGTCGATGAAAGTCATGAATTTAATCGATTTGCCATCTTGGTCGAGCGACCATGAGTTGTCTTCTTCGTGGAATGCAAATTTCACCACGCTGCCATCTTGAGTGCTTGTGATGGTGTAGCCGGTTTCGTCGCATTTAACGAGGTAGCGACCGCTTTCGGTGTCGATAGCCTTTTCGCCTTTGTAGGCAACCGGGTTGCTTCCGCTCCAAAATTCGATACTGTTTAAAACGAGAACATCGGCGAGGGTAGTGATTTCATACACCGGAACTATCCAGAATGCAAAGAACACGAGTTCGTTGACAAATTTGCTGCCCACCTGTTGGTTCCATGCGAGAACTTTGTTGCTAAGTGCAAAACTTCCGATACAAGAAGTAAAAGTCATTGAGCCGGCAAGAACGAGAGCCATTGCTGCGGTGAAGATTTTCTTTTTCATAACCTTAATTGTGTAATTAGTTAATATTTGATTTTCGCTTTGTAAAGTTGGTAAATCTTTTTGACTTGTGCAACATATTCGATAGTTTGTTTTCCCTTAAAATAACCAAAACGGCACACTTCGTTGTTGTAATACTCGGGATGCGCCTTCAGGAGTATCGCCTCGGCAACATTTCCGTCCCAAATTTGGGGGTTTCTGCCGGTGATTTTTGCGATTTCGATAGCGTCATAGACATGCCCGATACCTGAATTATAGGCAGCTATGATAAAATTGATGCGTTCGGTCTCGTCGGGCACTTTGCTTTTGAGGCTTTTGTCGAGGTCTTTGATTATTTTTGCAGCCGCCTCGATGTTGAGTTGCGGATTTGTTACATTTTCGGGCGACAAGCCGTAGGCTTCGGCGGTTTTGGGCATAATCTGCATCAATCCGCGCGCTCCCGCCCACGACACCACATTGTTGTCGAAGTGGGATTCGGTGTAGGCTTGTGCGGCGAGGAGACGCCAGTCCCAGCCGATAGACTGCGAATAGTGCTTGAAGAAATTGTCGTATGGTGATATCTTGCCGTGTTTGAGCGTGAGGTGGTAGTCGATTCCGAGTGTGCGCTTGCTCATCTCGAAATATCGTTTGAGGAGTCGCTTCGATGTTGCCTCGGCACCTGCCTGCGATGTCCAGGCGTTGATAGAATCGGCAAGCCATTGGTGGTCTTTTGCCACAGCCCACGACGATTTTTGGTCGAGGCTCACTTGCAGGCTGATGTCGATATTGGTGTAATATGTCTTGTTGAGGCGCGCGATGTCGCTATCCACGATGGTGAGCGGGATAGAGCGGTTGGCAACCATTTCAATGAGGTCCTCGGCGATGAGGGTGTCTTTGTCGATAGTGCGTATTCCGATACCACCGCCCAATTCATTGTCGAGATTGCGGAGCCGAGCATCATATTTCGAGTCTTTTATCACCCACACCTCCTTGCCGGGGAGTTGAGTAACATCGGTGAGAATGGTGTCCTTTTTCCCCACATGCTGCACGAGCACCTGGTGCGTGATGTTTTGCTTGCCGCAGTGAATCACGCGGTTGCGATATTCGGCGGTGATGGGGATTTCGTAGGCAATCACGTCGATAAGACCCGAATCGAGCATCTCGAGCATGGCGTTCATGGTGTGAGCCACTTTGATGTCGAGTTTCATCCCCTTGTCTTTGGCGAGATTGGAGATGAGTTCGTATTCATAGCCCATCTCTTCCCCCTTGTAGAGGAAATAGGAAGTAGGGCTGTAGAGAGTTCCCACACGCAGGGTGTCGGGGAGGTGATGTTCCTCCTCGGTCGGTGTCGCATTTTTGCCGCCACAACCGGCGATGGCGGCAATCGCCACCGTGATTGTGGCAAGAATGAGAGGTTTAATATTCAAAAGTGCCGTAGGGTGAGATGATGGTGAGTGAATTTTGAGCGGCATCTTCCACGCGACCCACAATTTGAGCGTCGATATTGAAACTCTTTGAAATCTCAATCACACGCTCGGCATCCTCGGGTGCGAGGTAAATTTCCATGCGGTGTCCCATGTTGAACACTTTGTACATCTCCTTCCAGTCGGTGCCCGATTGCTCTTGGATGAGCTTGAATAGGGGAGGAATGGGGAAGAGATTGTCTTTGATTACATGCTTATTGGTAACGAAGTGCATGATTTTGGTCTGCGCGCCACCCGAGCAGTGCACCATGCCATGGATTTTGGGGCGCATTTCATCGAGAATTTTCTTGATGACAGGCGCATAGGTGCGAGTTGCCGAGAGCACGAGTTGTCCGGCGTTGATTGGCGCACCCTCCACCGAGTCGGTGAGTGCGACATTGCCGGAATAGACAAGTTCGGTGGGCACAGCTGCATCGTAACTTTCGGGATATTTATCGGCGAGGTATTTTGCAAACACGTCATGGCGAGCCGAAGTGAGACCGTTGCTTCCCATACCGCCGTTGTAGCCTTTTTCGTAGGTAGCGGTTCCGCACGACGACAGACCCACAATCACATCGCCGCCCCGGATATTTGCGTTGTTGATAACATCGGCGCGCTTCATGCGGCATGTAACGGTGCTGTCCACGATGATAGTGCGCACCAAGTCGCCCACATCGGCAGTCTCGCCGCCGGTGCTGTGGATTGTAACACCCATCTCCTTGAGTTCGGCAAGGAGTTCCTCAGTGCCGTTGATGATAGCGGCAATCACATCTCCGGGGATGAGATGCTTGTTACGTCCGATTGTGGAGGAGAGGAGGATATTATCGGTGGCTCCCACACAGAGGAGGTCGTCGATATTCATTATCAATGCGTCTTGCGCAATTCCTTTCCACACACTCATGTCGCCGGTTTCTCGCCAATAGACATAGGCGAGCGACGATTTTGTGCCGGCACCATCGGCGTGCATGATGTTGCAATACTCATCATCGCCACCGAGGTAGTCGGGGATGATTTTGCAGAATGCTTTGGGGTAAAGACCCTTGTCAACATTTTTAATGGCGTTGTGCACATCCTCTTTGGATGCCGAAACGCCGCGCAAGTCGTATCTTTGATTGCTCATATAAGTATTTTAATTATAGGTAGTTGATTATGAGGATACAAATCAGTGATGTTGGAGCCACAAGCAGTAGCGAGTCGATTCGGTCGAGCACTCCGCCATGCCCCGGGAGGATGGTGCCGAAGTCTTTGATGCCGATAGTGCGCTTGAGGAGCGATTCAATGAGGTCGCCGAGAGTGGAGAAGATTGCCACAGCCACAGCAAAGGCGATGAAGCCCGCCATGGTGGTGTGTTCGGCGAGAGGCGTCGAATCGATAGTGAGCACTTCGCTGAATTGCGAGAATGCCACTCCGCCGAGGATGGCGCAAAGCGCAACCCCTCCGAAGAAGCCTTCCCACGATTTCTTGGGCGAGATGCGCTCAAAGAGCCGATGCTTGCCGATTGTGCAGCCCACACAGTAGGCGCCGGTGTCGCTTGCCCAGATGAAGACAAACATGGCGAGAGCCACAAGCGGTCCCATCTTGTAGAGGAGAGCCAACGCGCAAAGCGGGAGTGTGATGTAGATTTGCCCGAAGAAACCGAGCGCCAGCGACGACACAGGGTTGTTTTCGCGAGCGTAGAGCGCCACAATAAGGCGTATCGAGGCGTAGAGGGTGAAAGTGGCGGCTGCCACAGGGAGAGTTGTAACCGCTGTTGCCACAAATGTGGCTGCCCCTCCGATAATGTCGATAATGGTGTTAGCGGTTTTCGCATGGTTTTTCTGCGCTTGCGCTATCTGTGAGTAAAACTCGTTGAGCGCCTGCCCGAGAATTACGGCAAAGAGGAAAATGAAGAGCCAATTTTCCTTGAGCAGCATAGAGGCTATGATAAGTCCTACATAGACAGCCCCTGTGAGCGCGCGTTTGATTAGTTGCTTCATGATTATTTGGGTTGTTTTTTATTTGCAGTGCAAAATTAGCACAAAAAATCGGTAACATCAACAGTAAGGGCAAAAAAGAGGCTGTTCCCGCCTATGAACCGCACACCTGCGGGGCAAAAATGTGCCCTGCGTCACCTCGATGCCGGGCACATTTGAGATGTCTTACTTCACTGCCACCGATTGCGACCCGGCTTCGGTTCTCACGATGTAATAGCCCGGAGCCACAGCCACTGCGGTGTTGTCGCCGGCAACTAAGGGCACGCTCTTTATGAGACGACCCATGAAATCGTAGATTATGGCATTGCCATCCTCGATGGCAGCGATGATGATGCTGCCGTTGGAGGAATAGATATGTGTGTTGGCGGTGTCAACACCCTCAACAGCACCCTCTTCTGACGAGCCGGTTACGATAACATTGCAAGAGGCAATAACATTTCCTCCATCGTAGGAACATGCCGAAATGGTGGCGGAGCCATCTCCTACTGCGGTAATCCTGCCGCTTTTATCCACAATCGCCACGCTTCCATTGCTCGACGTCCAATAAATGGCATACGGTAAAGTGGCATTTGTCGGAATTATTGTCGCCTCGAGAATTTTACTATCACCGATTTTTAATGTTATA
>SFER01000145.1 GCA_004557195.1 Bacteroidales bacterium
ATGTAGTGCCCGGTTCGCCCCAAACGACCCGGGCACTTCCCGTCCCTATGGGCGCAATAGTTCGTAGCACAAAAGAAAAAATCCTGCAAATCTGGGATTTACAGGACTTTCAGCGGAGAGAGAGGGATTCGAACCCCCGGAGGTGTGACCCTCAACGGTTTTCAAGACCGCCGCAATCGACCACTCTGCCATCTCTCCAATATGTCAAACTTCTCAAAAAATCAGGCTTCAGATGAAGCCGTTTTGTTTCAACGGTGCAAAGGTAGGCATTATTTTTGAATTATGCAACTTTTCGGCGATTATTTTCACAGTTTTTCTCAAAATTGCACCCAAATAGCCCGAAAACGGCCACATAACAGCCCGAAAACAACACCATAAACAGCCCACAACCCGTGCGCGCAGCCGCCGAAATAACAGCCAAATAGCCATCAAGATACCATCCGGCAAACCGGCCGGTGCGTTATCGGTTCCTAATCTCCATTGTGATTTCCATATACGAGCGCTTGCCGGAAATGTAGTCGGCATACAGCGTCTCTTCGCTGCGCCCCTTGAGTGTGCGGCATTTGCCACACAGTTCGCAGTTGTGAAGGCATTTCCACTCGTTTCTCACGAATGCGAGCCGTTCTTCGATTGTAGAGGAATCTATGCTTGGGGCTGTCATCACTAAAAAATAATCCCCACACAATCAATATCTTGTGTGGGGAATATGGTGGATTTACATTATTCCTCTTTCACGGAGTTTCATCTGCCAGTTCCAGGCGTTGCGCATTGTTTCTTCAATGGGTGTTTCGGCTTTCCAACCGAGCACATTGTTGGCTTTTTCGGGATTTGCCCACACCTTTTCAATGTCTCCTGCGCGACGTCCCACAATTTTGTGTGGCACTTTCACGCCGGTTGATTTCTCAAACACATCGATGAGTTGCAACACCGAGAGTCCGTTGCCGGTACCGAGGTTGAACACTTCGAGGCGCTCCTCGCTTTTATCCTCAAGCATACGCTCCATTGCCACAACGTGAGCCTTGGCAAGGTCAACCACATCGATGAAGTCGCGGATACAAGAGCCATCGGGGGTATCGTAATCGTTGCCAAACACGCTGAGTTCCTTGCGGATACCGATGGCGGTCTGTGTGAGATATGGGATGAGGTTGTTGGGCACGCCATTGGGCAACTCGCCGATTTCGGAAGACGGATGTGCGCCCACCGGGTTGAAATAGCGAAGCAGGATGCTCTTGATATTGACACCGGAATGGATATAGTCGGTGATGATTTCCTCACTCACCTGCTTGGTGTTGCCGTAGGGAGATGTGGCGGGCTTGATGGGGGCCTTTTCGGTTACAGGATTCTCATCGGGCTCGCCATACACTGTGCAAGACGATGAGAACACTATGCCTTTCACACCAAATTCGGGCATTAAATCGAGAAGATTTATCAATGTGAGCAGGTTGTTGCGATAGTAGAGCAACGGTTTTTCAACCGATTCTCCCACTGCCTTGCTTGCGGCGAAATTGATAATTCCATCGATGCCTTTGTATTCGGTGAACACCTTGCGAAGGGTTTCAATCGAGGTGCAGTCGCCCTCTACAAACGCCGGGCGCACTCCGGTGATTTTCTCGATACCATCGAGCACATTGATGTTGCTATTGCTCAGGTTGTCGATAATCACAACCTCGTAGCCGGCATTTATCAATTCCACTGTGGTGTGGGAACCGATATACCCCACTCCACCGGTAACCAATATTTTATGTTTCATGTTAAAGATTTATTTAGAATAACTTTTCCGGATATTCACCTTTTTCAACAAGGGCTGCGATTTGAGCCTTCACCGAGGGCTTGTCTTCGGCGTAGGTTACGCCAAACCAGAGGCTTGGGGTCATATACACTTTCACCTTCGATTGACCCGATGTAATGAGGTCGTTGACCACCGACGGGATGTAGAACTCGCTCTTTTGCTCCTTGCCGTGTGCGGTGAGGAATTCAACGAATGCTTTTTCGGAGTGAGCGAAATAGTCGGGAGTGAATCCCCACATGTTCATCGACACGAGAGTGTCGTCGGCAATCTCATATTCCACATCATCGAGCAGATACGACACTGTCGCGCCGCGGCGCATGATGCCGTGTCGCTCGGTTACTGTTTCAAGACAGCCATCCTCTCCTTTGCGGCACACTCCGCGCGACACTGTGCCGCTTTCCGAGAGTGTATTGCCCACTTGGAATGCCACCATGCAATATTCGTTTTCTTTGCCGTTCATCTCGTTCAAAGCATCGCAAAGCACCTTGAAACTGTCCTTGCCATAAAAATCATCGGCATTGATTACTGCAAACGGTTCGTTGATAATATCCTTTGCCATAAGCACTGCATGTCCTGTTCCCCAAGGCTTTACACGATCTTCTGCCGGTGCGAAGCCTGCCGGGAGTGTGGCTATGTCCTGGAATACCACCTCAACGGGGATATGATTTTCATACTTTGCAAGAATTTTGGCCCTGAACTCATCCTCAAAGTCGTGGCGGATAACAAAAACAACCTTGCCAAATCCTGCTCGGATTGCATCAAAAATGGAATAATCCATGATTGTTTCTCCCGAAGGACCAATGCTGTCGAGTTGCTTCAAACCACCATATCTGCTGCCCATTCCGGCAGCAAGCACAAATAATGTAGGCTTTTTCATCATCTAAATTTGAATTATTGAATTATTTCGCAGTGCAAAGGTAGCACTTTTTTCGATGTGAATGTAATAAATTATCCACAATGCACTTAAATTGATTACTTTTTTGCTATCTTTGTGAGAAATTTTTGAGATTATGGATATTACAAACTACTTTTCAAGCGGCAAGCAAGGTTTCTCATTCGAAACTCTCCCGCCGCTCAAAGGCAAAGGCATTGAAAAACTTTTCGCAAGTCTCGACCCATTAATCGAGATGAAACCAAGATATATCAACATTACCACTCATCGCAGCGAATTGGTGTATAAATCCACTCCCGATGGGTTGTATCAGAAGGTGAGCGAGCGTTCTCGCCCCGGCACTGTGGCAGTGGCTGCGGCTATACAGCAGAAATACGGCATCCCGGCGGTGCCCCACCTCATCTGCAGCGGATATTCTAAATATGAAACCGAATATGCGCTCATCGACCTTAGCTTCCTCGGAATCACCAACCTTCTCATCCTGCGAGGCGATAAAGCAAAGCATGACAATCGTTTTATCCCCAACGAGAACGGTTATAGCCACGCGAGCGAGCTTATCGACCAGGTGAACCGTTTCAACAGCGGCTATTTCCTTGATGGCACCGAAATGGACATCATCAGCGACCACCCTTTCACCTATGGTGTGGCGGGATACCCCGAGAAGCACGATGAGTCGCCCAATATCGACATCGACATCATGTGGCTAAAGAACAAGGTGGATAAGGGGGCTAAATACATCGTAACACAAATGTTCTTCGACAACAGCAAATATTTCGCCTTTGTGGAGCGATGCCGCAATGCCGGTATCACGATTCCTATCATCCCCGGCGTCAAGCCTATCACCAACCTCTCTCAGTTGTCGCTCCTGCCGAAGGTGTTCCATGTCGATTTGCCCACCGAACTTGCCACCGAACTTATCAAGTGCCAAGACGACGCCGCTGCTAAGCAGGTGGGCGTGGAATGGTGTTTGAACCAATCGCGCGAACTTCTCGCCCATGGTGTTGAGAATATCCATTACTATTCTCTAATGGCAACAGCCAGCGTGAAACAAGTGGTTAAAGAATTATTCTAAAAGAGAACTATGAAATTCAGCGATATAATAGGACGCGAGAGTGTGAAAAATAGGCTCCGCAACATGGTTGACAACGATAAGATTCCCCATGCGCTGCTCATCGAAGGGGAGCCGGGAATTGGCAAATTATCGCTCGCCAGAGCCTTGGCTCAATACATCCACTGCACCAATCGGCACGATGGCGAGCCGTGTGGAGAATGTCCCAACTGCCGCCAACACCAGTCGTTCAACCACGCCGATATGATTTTCTCGTTTCCGGTGATGAAAAAGCAATCGGGAAAAACCGTTACGAGCGACGACTACATCGAGGAATGGCGCGAATTTCTCAATCTCAACCGTTACGCAAGTTTCCAGCGCTGGCAGAAAATTTTGAAAAACGACAATTCGCAACCAAGCATCTATGTGTCGGAGAGCGCCAACATCATCCATCGCATGAGCATGGCGTCATATTCTTCGAGCTATAAGATTGTGCTCATGTGGCTCCCCGAAAAGATGCACGAAGACTGCGCCAACAAACTGCTCAAAATCATCGAGGAACCGTTTCCCGGCTCGGTTTTCATCCTTGTGAGCGACAATCCCAAGGCGATTATCTCCACCATTCTTTCGCGCACACAACGGATAGTAATACCCAAACCCACAACTGCCGAAATTGCCGGCTACCTGTCGCAACAATTCGGCATCGGATACGACGACGCGCTTGCGGTGGCAGCACCTGCCGACGGCAATGTCGTTACGGCTGAGGACGCACTCACATTCGACGACGAGAACAAGGAATTTTTCACCATGTTTGTCGATGTTATGCGCAAAGCCTATAGCCGCGACCTTAAAGGGTTGAAAGATTTGAGCGAAACCATCGTGGAATATAAGCGCGAGAAGATTCAGCGCTACCTCTCCTACTGTTCACGCATGGTGCGCGAGAATTTCATCCTCAACATCGTGCCCTCGATGACCTATCTCACCAACGACGAGCGCGCCTTCGGCAGCAAATTCTCTCCGTTTATCAACGAGCGCAACGCTTCCCAACTTGTCGAGGAGCTGTCGCTTGCATCTTCCGACATTGCAGGCAACTGCAATGCTAAAATCGTACTTTTCGACCTTATGCTTAAAACAACGAAACTTATTAGAGGATAACATATCATGGAGCCGTTTCTTAAAACCGTAGCAAACACCTATCTCGAACACGAACCGGAATATATTGCCGACTACACTTTTGTTTTTCCCAACCGTCGCAGTTCGCTATTCTTTGCCAAACACATCAAAACGATAGCCGCCGGGAAAGCAATGATTATGCCCGAAATCACAACTATCTCCGATTTCATTTCAGAATTTTCGGGAATCGAAGAGGCGTCGTCAATCGAATTGCTATTCCTATTATATAAGGAGTATAAGAAACTGCGCATGGCAGAGGGCGCGGAAGATGGCTCATATAGTTTCGACAAGTTCCTCTTTATTGGAACTATCATTATTCAAGACTTCAACGACATCGACCTTTTCAATGCCGATGCCGAGCAGGTGCTCAAAAACACCTCTGAGCTCAAAGAAATCAAATCCACCTATTTGTCTAAAGAATTGGTGGAAATCTTGAATCAATATTTCAATATCTCCAATCTGCAGGAGAATAGCGAATCGGATAGTTTCTGGACTCATGTCAAAGGAGACAAGAGGATAAGCAAAAAATACCTCTCCCTCTGGAAAATGCTATACCCTCTTTACACCGGGCTACGG
>SFER01000146.1 GCA_004557195.1 Bacteroidales bacterium
GGAGTTTGCGGTTCTCCACTCCGCAAGAATCAGCGATTACTCCATTGGAAGAGCCTCGCATATACACATATTGCATCTCGTTGTCGAAACTGTCGCCCATGAAGAGCACGCCGCCCCATTGTCCTGCCATCATGTCGTAGGTAACATCGGGGAGGACATTGCCGAGACGGTCGCCGCGGAAGTGGATAAATTTCTCCTGCGAGCCGATTGCCTTGAGGGTGCCCTCGACGCGAAGCGCTGCCTTGTCGTGAAACATGAGCGTGGCTCCCGGGTCGATAGTGAGCGTGGCTCCCGGGGCAACGGTGAGCGTGTCGAAGATAACGTAGGGTCGCTGCGCGGTGAAGCGGGTGTCTTCGGTGATGGTATCGCCGTTGATTCGGTGCACATCGAGCGCCCAGGCGGATAGCGCAACGCGCTGCTCCACGCCGTTGGTAATAAACTCGATATTGTCGATAAATTCCACCGGGTCGAGGCTCGAAGTGGCGCCCACATAGGCTTGCACGAAGACATAGATGCTGTCTTGTCCGCGCACCTCCACATTGTGGAACTCCTCCCCCTTCATGCCATCGACATTGAGGTAGAATTTGGCTTCGCTCTCCCCCTTGACACGGATGCTGGAGATGTTGAGCATCTTCTTGTGGCGGTTATACACAAGAAACTTCGCCGTGGGAGTTCCCTCCTCGGTGAGAATGGTGTCGAACGCAAGGGTATCGACCGAAAATTCCAACACGTCGCTGCTCGAAGTGGTGAAGCCGTCTTCGATACACGAAGAAACGAGCGACAGCACTAAAGCGACAAAAATCAAATATTTTACCTTCATACCTATTTAAACGCAATGCCCTGTAAATTATTATAATCGGGATGAGAAAAGGGGCGCGCCGAGGCGCGTCCCTTGTATATTCAAGGAGTTAAATGCCTTAAAGTGCTTCGCCTTTAACGATTTTCTCGGTGTCTTGTGCAATCATCTTCTCCTCGTCGGTGGGGATTACGCACACGGTAACACGCGAAGACGGGGTGCTGATAACAGCCTCTTTGCCGCGGATTCCGGCATTGAGAGCGGCATCGATTTCGACGCCCATGAAAGCGAGCGGCTTGCACACATTCTCGCGCACGCCTGTTTGGTTCTCGCCGACACCGCCTGTGAACACGATGATATCCACACCGCCCATTTCGGCAGCGTAGGCGCCTACATATTTGAGGATGCGTTGCTCATACATTTCGAGGGCGAGGATAGCGCGCTCGTTTCCGGCATTGACAGCCGCCTCGATTTCGCGCATGTCGGAAGAAATCTCGCTGACACCGGCAACACCCGACTCCTTGTTGATGATGCGTTGGATGTCGGCAGCCGAGAGGTTGTGCTTGCCCATGAGGAATGTGATTGCGCCAGGGTCGATGTCGCCCACGCGGGTGCCCATCATGAGACCCTCGGTGGGAGTAAGACCCATCGAAGTGTCGATGCTCTTGCCATATTTCACTGCGGTGATACTACCGCCGTTGCCCACGTGGCAGGTGATGATGCGTTGCTTCTCGATGTCAACGCCGAGGAACTCGCACACACGAGCCGAAACATAGCGGTGGCTTGTTCCGTGAAAACCGTAGCGGCGCACACCGTCTTCCTTATAATATTTGTAAGGGAGAGCGTAGAGATACGACTTGGCGGGCATAGTCTGGTGGAACGCGGTGTCGAACACAGCCACTTGTGGCACATCGGGCATAAGTGCCGAGATAGCCTCGATACCGGTGATGTTTGCGGGGTTGTGAAGAGGAGCGATGTCGTAGCACTCCTTCACTTTGTCGATAACTTCGGAGGTGATGAGCACACTCTTGTTGAACTTTTCGCCGCCGTGCACCACGCGGTGACCCACGGCATCGATTTCGGCAAACGAAGCGATGCAACCCTCCTTGGCATCGGTGAGGAGATTGAGTATTGCGCTCACAGCACCTTTGTGGTCGGTATTCCCGAGGTTGAGAATCTCTTTTGAGCCATCGTTGCGCTTGAATTTGAGAAATCCGTCGTCGAGACCGATTTTTTCAACGCCACCTTCAGCCATTGTAACATCTCCGGCAGTATCGATAAGTTTGTATTTTACAGAACTGCTGCCACAGTTGAGAACGAGTATTTTCATGATGATTATTTTTTAAGAGCAATCGCTTGATTGCAAGTGATAATAATAGTTTTCACAATATCTTCGGCGAAGCAACCGCGCGAGAGGTCGTTAACCGGAGCGGCAAGGCCTTGGAGGATAGGACCGACAGCCTGCACACCGGCAAGACGCTGCACGAGTTTGTAGGCAATGTTGCCCACTTCGAGCGACGGGAACACGAGCACATTGGCTTTTCCGGCGATTGGGCTACCGGGAGCCTTGCTTGCACCTACCGAAGGAACGAGTGCGGCATCGGCTTGCAATTCGCCATCGATTTCGAGCGATGGGTCCATCTCTTTGGCGAGGCGAGTGGCGAGCACCACTTTATCTACATTTTCATGCTTTGCACTACCCTTGGTAGAGAAGCTTGTCATGGCGATACGCGGCTCGATTCCTGCCACAAACTTGGCGGTCTGTGCTGTAGAGACAGCGATTTGGGCGAGTTCCTCGGCAGTAGGAGCGGGGACAACCGCACAATCGGCAAACACGAGGACACCATTCTCGCCAAAAGGACTATTCTCGGGGAGCAACATGAGGAATGCGCCCGACACCACGCTCACACCTTTCACGGTCTTAATCACCTGGAATGCGGCACGGAGCACATTGCCGGTAGTGTTCATAGCACCGGCAACCTGTCCATCGGCTTCACCGGCTTTGATAAGAAGACAGCCGAAATAGAGCGGATTACGGGCGGTTTTTTCGGCTTCTTCCATAGTTATGCCCTTACTCTTGCGCAATTCAAAGAAGAGTTCGGCATATTTTTTGAGCACTTTGGGGTCTTCGGGGTTGTAAAAAGTAGCCTTATCGATATTATAAAGGTTGAGTTTTGCAGCCTCGGCGAGGATATTCTCCTTGTCGCCGATAAGGATAACATCAGCGATGCCCAGTGCGATAACAGTGTCGGCAGCGGTAAGAGTGCGAGGCTCGGTGCTTTCCGGCAACACAATTCTTTGCTTGTTAGTACAAGCATTTTGTTTCATTTGTTCAAATAGTCCCATAGTGAGTATGTAATCTAAGTTTTGATAACACAAAATTACTATATAAATTTCACTTCTCACATTAAAAAAAGATAAGAAACGTAGGATTTTAATTTTTTTAATGCAAGTTTTTGCCAAAATAGTTGCAATCATGCAATTAATGTATTTATTTAGCAATCGAAAAGTGAAACACAATTTAATACCTGCAGAAAATGAAAGAACAATACACTATCGAATTTGATATGAGAAGCGTTCCGGTTTCGATACTCTGGAACTACATATCATCGCCTCACGGTCTTGAACAGTGGTTTGCCGACCGAGTTGTGCAGGATGGAAAACACCTGAGTTTTTACTGGCGCGGAGCCGAATCGGATGCGGTGATAGTGTCGATGCGCCCTCCATACTCGATAAAATTGCGATGGCTCGACAACGAAGAAAACAATCTGGGAGAGAAAGTGTTTTTCGAGATGAAAATCGAGCAGTCGGAGCTCACCGACACCACCACGCTCGCAGTAACCGACTTTGCCACAGCCGCCGACAAGCAGGAGTCGATAGACCTGTGGAACCACGAAATAGAGGAATTGCAGCGCATTCTCGGGTGCCTGTAGCGGTGGAGCGATATAGAAAAGAATTGTTAGAAAAGATATAAAAGGTGTGAAATAACGCCTTAATTGCTATTTTTTGCTTAACTTTGAAACCGCAGAAATGGCATCACTCTCTTGGTAGAATAAACCATTTGCTCATTTTTGAGTCTAAATAACGAAAACCAAACATTACCGACAATGAAAAAAGTAATTTTTATCATCTTAGCATCAATGGCATGTGCAATCACAGCGACGGCACAAAAATATGCTCTTGTAGATATGGAATACATCCTCAAGAACATCCCTGCATACGAAATGGCAAGCGAGCAACTCAATCAGGTGTCGCAACGCTGGCAGAAAGAAGTGGAAGGAAAAGCCCGCGAAGTGCAAACTCTCTATGACAACTATAAGAGCGAAATGGTGTTTCTCACCGATGCCCAAAAGACCAAACGCGAAGAGGAAATCACCACCAAAGAGAAAGAAGTCGCTGAATTGAGATACAAATACTTCGGACCCGAAGGCGAACTCTTCAAGAAACGCCAATCACTTCTCAAGCCAATCCAAGACGACGTGTATAACGCAATAAAGAAAGTGAGCGAAGAGCGCGGATACATGGTGATTTTCGACCGCGCATCCTCCGAAAGCATCGTTTTTGCCTCTCCAAAAATCGATATTAGCAACGAAGTGCTCACAAAGTTAGGATATTCAAAATAAATGTTGTATTTTTGTGCGATTTTTCAAATCACGATATCAAATAACTAAACAACAAATAAACAAATGATTAAAAGAATCTTATTAGCAGTGCTCGTAGCACTTCCCCTCTGCCTTTCGGCACAGACATTAAAGTTTGGCACAATCAACTCTCAGGAGATTTTCGCATTGATGCCCGAGAAAACAACAGCCGAGCAAACTCTTGCCGAAGTGTCGAAGAAATATGAAGCGGAGTTCACTCGTTTGCAAGAAGAATTCAACAAGAAATTCACCGAATACCAAGCACTCGAGAAAGATGCTACCACTCCCGCATCTATCAAAGAACGCCGTATGCAAGAATTGCAAGAAAACCAACGCAAGATTGAAAACTTCCAGCAAATGGCAAGCCAAGACCTCCAAAAACAACAAGAGGCACTCCTTGCACCTATCTCTGAGAAGATTCGCACTGCAATTTCGGCAGTAGGCAAAGAAAACGGCTTCACATTCATCTTCGACCTCTCTATCCCATCGGTAGCATACAGTGGCGAAGGCGCAGTGGACGTAACCCCATTGGTAAAAGCCAAACTCGGTTTGAAATAATCAGAAAGACTGAAAATTTCTATATAACTGAATCCTCCGGCATCGGCTGTCGGGGGATTTTTTTGCGCCGGGTCGGAGGCGGAGACGAGAGGTGGATATTTCCGCCCCCGGAGGCGGTGGCAGCCGTGCGTAGCCAATGGCTCGTGGCGTGCGGATATAGGTATGAAAATTGGGCTTGCTTGGTGCGGCGGCTCGGCGGCAAGGGGGTTCAAGGTGCGTGTGCTCCGATGGCGGAGCTTGCGCTGCGTGAGCAGCGGGGGTGTTTTAGATAGGGCCAATAAGGCCAATAGGCATTTTTGCGGTGAGCGATGCGTTTGCAGCGCGGGGCTTATGGCTGCCATCTGCCTGCCCGGGGAGGTCCGCCGACCTGTACCGGGCTACTACTTGCCTGGTGGAGCGTTGGGGGTGGCTTCGTGGGGCGCGAGCGCTTCGCTGCGCGCTGCGCATTGTTTTAGTATTGCTTGGATTTCT
>SFER01000147.1 GCA_004557195.1 Bacteroidales bacterium
AAATTTAAAATAAATGCAAAAGAGATTGGAGAGTTCGGAGAAAACAGCGATTTGCCGCAATAAGTGTGCCGAATTCTGCCGGAAATGGAGATTTTTGTGTATTTTTGCATCTATAAAACAGTAACAGGCGCAGGCATAGGGTGTTTGCGCTGTAAAAATCAAGAGAAATGGCTTCTAAACTTTGGGAAAAATCGGTTCAAGTCGATAAAGATGTTGAACGCTACACAGTGGGGCTCGACCGCGAGATGGACATCTATCTTGCGCCCTACGATATACTCGGCTCAATGGCACACATCACGATGCTCGAGTCGATAGGGCTTCTTGCCAAGGATGAACTCGACACGCTGCTTGCGGCACTGCGCGACATCTATGCCGACGCAGTGGCGGGGCGGTTTGTGATTGAGGATGGAGTGGAAGATGTCCACTCGCAGGTGGAACTGATGCTCACACGCCGCCTTGGCGACATCGGCAAGAAAATCCACTCCGGAAGGTCGCGCAACGACCAGGTGCTTGTGGATTTGCGCCTCTTTATCCGGAGCAAAATCGAGGAGGTTGTGGAGTGTGTAACACGCCTCTTTGACACCCTCCAGCGACAGAGCGAGCGCTACAAGGAGGTGCTCATGCCCGGCTACACCCACTTGCAAGTGGCGATGCCCTCGTCGTTTGGATTGTGGTTTGGCGCATACGCCGAGAGCCTTGCCGACGATTTGATGGTGCTTCTTGCCGCCTATCGCGTGAACGACCGCAACCCGCTGGGCTCGGCGGCAGGCTACGGTTCGTCGTTCCCGCTCAATCGCACGATGACCACCGAGTTGCTCGGCTTCGCGTCGCTCGATTACAATGTGGTGTATGCCCAGATGGGACGCGGCAAAACCGAGCGCATCGTGGCAAACGCCATCGCCGGCATTGCCGCCACAGTGTCGAAGCTCGCATTTGACGCCTGCATGTTCAGTTCGCAGAATTTCGGCTTCGTGAAGCTCGACGACCGGTTCACCACCGGCTCATCGATAATGCCGCACAAGAAAAACCCCGATGTGTTTGAACTCACCCGCGCCAAGTGCAACAAAATACAGTCGCTCCCGGCACAGATAACCCTCATCACCAACAACTTGCCGAGCGGCTATTTCCGCGACCTGCAGATAATCAAGGAGGCGTTCCTGCCGATGTTCGACGAGATGAAGTCGATACTTGCGATGACCGAGGAGATGATAGCGCACATAAGTGTCAACGAGCATATCCTCGACGACGACCGCTACCGCTTCATGTTCTCGGTGGAGGAGGTCAACAGGCTCACCGCCGCCGGAATGCCATTCCGGGATGCCTACAAGAAGGTGGGGCTCGACATCGAGGCAGGCAACTTCACACCGTGCAAGGAGGTGAAGCACACCCACGAAGGGTCTATTGGCAACCTGTGCACCGAGCGCATCGCCGCACTCTACCGCGACACCCTCGCGCAATTTGATTTTGAACACTATCACAAGGCTTTTGAAAATCTTCTAAAATAACACACCCGCTATGGCAACAATCACATATCTCGAACCCTACAAAGCCGATGAGAAACGCTACGAGAACGGCATGGCTTATACCCGCTGCGGAAAATCGGGGTTGCAACTGCCCCGCCTGTCGCTCGGCTTCTGGTGGAACTTCGGTGGAATTGACACCTATTACACATCGATGCAAAAAGTGCTGCGCGCATTCGACAGCGGTGTGTTCTGCTTCGACCTCGCAAACAACTACGGTCCGCCGTTTGGCAGCGCCGAGGACACTTTCGGCAAAATCTATCATGACAACCTGCGCCCCTACCGCCACGAGATGATTGTAACCACCAAGGCTGGCTACAACATGTGGGCGGGTCCCAACGGCATCGGTTCGACACGCAAAATGCTCATGGCGAGCATCGACGAGTCGTTGCAACGCCTCAAGATGGACTACGTGGATATTTTTTACTCTCACCGCTATGACAGCGAGACACCAATCGAGGAGACAATGCAGGCGCTTGTCGATATCGTGCACGCCGGCAAGGCTCTCTATGTGGGGCTGTCGAACTATCCTGCCGAGCATCTCCCCAAGGCTCTCTACTACCTGTCCACTCACGATGTGCCGTGTCTCATCTACCAGGGGAGATACAACATGATTGAACGCGGCGCCGAGGATGCCCATTTCACTATCCTCGACCGCTACGGCACCGGGTTCACCGCTTTTGTGCCGCTGGCGCAAGGCATTTTGTCGAATAAATACCTCAACGGCATCCCTGCCGACTCCCGCGCCGCCCTCGGACACCATCTGTCGCCCGACAAAATCACTCCCGACCTCGTGGCTCGCTTGACTCAACTCAACACGCTCGCTGCGCAACGCGGTCAGAGCCTCGCTCAGATGGCTACTTCGTGGCTCCTCGCCAAGAAGGAGGTTACATCGGTGATTATCGGTCCGCGCACTATGGAACAACTCGAAGATTCGCTCGGCGCGGTGAAAAACTGCACTTTCACTGCCGACGAACTCGCCACAATCGACCAAATTCTCGCCGTATGAAGAAGTGGGGCGTTTTGATACTGGCGGCTGCCACACTGCTTGGCGGCTGCAACAAGGTGGATAACAGGCGAATCCCCTTTGCATCGGTGCGCATCGCCCTCGACAACGACGGGCTGTGGAGCACCTACGGTGTGAGCGGATTTGGCGACTACCGCCGATTCATCAAGAGCGAGCGAGTGCCCGCCAATTTCACCTACACTGCGCTCACCTACACCGGCTACGGCGGCGTGCTGCTTGTGTCGGGGAAGCAAGCCACCGGCGACGGCTACGGCTATCCGCTCGCCTACGACCTCGCTTGCCCTGTCGAGGCGCGGCAGAATGTGCGGCTCAAGGTGAATGCGATGTATGAAGCGGAGTGTCCCGAATGTGGCTCGCGCTACAACATCACCGAGGCGATGGGCGCGCCTGTTGCCGGCAAAGCGCTCGATTACGGCTACGGACTCACGCGCTACAACGTGAACAAGGCATCGAGCGGTGGCTACACCATCACAAATTAGCCACCCCCGGAGCCATTTGCGGCTCAAAACCGATAAAAAAACGGCAAAAAGCGAAAAAAAACGGCGGGAAGTTGCAGAAATGAAAATGAAATAGTAACTTTGCACCGCTCAAAGGCTATTCACGCCATAGAAGTTGCTCGGATGGTGGAATGGTAGACACGAAGGACTTAAAATCCTTTGGCCATTGCGGCTGTGCGGGTTCAAGTCCCGCTCCGAGTACAAAGCCAACCTCTCCGGGTTGGCTTTTTTTGCGCCCGCACCCCGGCGAGGGGTGATGGGCTGCCACCGCCTGCCTGCGGCGAGATGATTATGAGGAGATATTGTGGGGAGATGCAAAGATTCTTCCCAAAACGTTTTTTCTATTGGCAAAAATTTTGTTACTTTGCATTTGTGGCATCATATAGGCCCAATACGCCCAATAGGGCCAATAGGCATTTTATTTTTCACGCAGACAATCCACACCAATGGCAAAAACATTCTTACAGCAAAAAGGTAATTATAGAGATTTAATTGCATTTCAAAAGGCGGAATGTATCTATGATATTACCTATTATTTTGCTAATAAATACCTCAAGCTGAATGACCGCACTGTTGACCAGATGATACAGGCGGCGCGCAGTGGGCGCCAAAATATTGCTGAGGGGTGTGAGGGTGGCACGGCGTCAGTCGAAAGCGAAATCAAACTTCTCACTGTTGCCAAGGCAAGTCTGCAAGAATTGCTACTGGATTATGAAGATTACCTTAGGGTCAGAAACCTGTGTCTATGGGATATGAAATCCGAAAAGGCGGTCCAAACACGACGTGTCTGTGCTCGCCATAACGATTCCGCATTTTATCGGGAAGCAATTGTAGAGAGAAGCGATGAAACAATCTGCAATATTGCAATCACTCTTATTCATCAAGCTGATATGCTGCTCCGGAAATATATAGAGAGGCTTCAAGCCGAATTCCTCCAAAATGGCGGTATAAAAGAGAAAATGCACAAAGCGAGAACTTATTACCGCAACTCATAAACGACCGTTCAAAAGCCTATTGGCCCTATTGGTCCTATTGGCCCTAAAAAAAAACATCCTTGCAGCCTTGCCACCCATCCCACCCGCCCGCGGCACACAAAAAGGAAGCACAGGGGCGATTCGCATCGGGCGGGCATCTTGGATGGTTACGTAAATTATGACTAATTCTTTTGTGTTGCAAAGTTACTGCCCTTAATCGGTTGTGGCAATCGCAATAATTAGGTATTTTGCGGGGAAAATGCTATGTTATGACGGGAAATATTACTACTTTTGCCGTGAAATTCAATTTACTTCGGAATTATGACAGGATTTATCACATGGACAGCCAACCCGGTGCTGTTTCAACTTGGCTTCTTTGCTGTGCGCTGGTACAGTCTTATGTTTCTCATCGGTTTCACGATTGGCTACTATATCATCTACAAGATGTTCAAGCACGAAGGTGCGCGGCAGGAGTGGATAGACAAGTTGCTTATCTATGTGGCAATAGCCACCATCGTGGGCTCTCGCCTTGGGCATGTGTTCTTCTACCAGTGGGACTATTATTCGCAACATCCGCTCGACATCATCAAGATATGGGAGGGCGGTCTCGCAAGCCATGGCGGAACGATTGGTATTATTATTGCGATACTTCTCTACTCAAAATATGTAACGAAGAAGAGCCCGATATGGACTTTCGACCGGCTGGTGGTGCCGGTAGCCCTTGTGGGCGCGCTCATTCGCATCGGCAACCTGTTTAACCACGAGATTTACGGCCACGACACCACATTGCCGTGGGGCTTCCGCTTTATCGAAAACCTGCACGGCTGGATGGCGGGTGCCGACCCGATTTTCACAGCTCCATGCCACCCCACACAGATTTATGAGGCGCTTGCCTATCTGGCGCTGTTTTCCTTGCTCATGGTTATGTATTGGAAATACAACTGCCAGGAGCGGAAAGGGCTGATTTTCGGTGTGTTTCTCACATGGCTCTTCAGCGCTCGATTCTTCATTGAATTTATCAAGAATGTGCAAGTGGAATTTGAGGAGGGGATGGCGCTGAATATGGGGCAATGGCTCAGCGTGCCGTTTATCATTGCAGGTGTGGTGCTGATAATCTACGCGCTGTCGCACAAGCGCGAGCATATCGACTTCCCCGAGCGATTTGCCGACGACCCGCTGCCGCGCCGCAAGCGCAATTAAACAATAAAAAAAGGCTGACACCATTAAGATGTCGGCCTTTTTTGTGCTTATGCCTATGGGCGCGGAGGACGACCACCGCCGCCGGGTCCGCCACCGGAAGAGCCGACTGTGGTCACCATCGAGGATGTGGTGAAAGTGGTTGCCGCAGTGCCGCCCGAATAAGTGCCGCCGGTGTAGTAGCCGTGGAACTCCTCGCCGCCGGTGTATGTT
>SFER01000148.1 GCA_004557195.1 Bacteroidales bacterium
AGTCGCATAATATTAAAACTGAAGATTTTGAGTTGGTTCCACAAGGAAGTTGCTTCACCGACGACACGGTGATGACTCTTGCCGTTGCCGAATGGCTGATGACCGACCCCGAACATCGCGCTGAAACATTGGTGGAATGTATGCAACGGTTGGGGCGAAAATATCCCTATGCCGGTTATGGTGGTAGTTTCCGCCGATGGCTTAACAGTGATAATCCGCAGCCATACAATAGTTTTGGAAACGGTTCAGCCATGAGAGTCAGTCCTGTGGGGCTTTATGCCAATTCTCTAGATGAGGCATTGGAACTGGCTCGCATCACGGCTTCCGTCTCCCACAACCATCCCGAAGGCATCAAGGGCGCTCAAGCCATTGCCGGTTGTGTTTTCCTAAAGAAAAACGCTAAATTCGGAGGCAAGTATGATATTGAGAATTTTGTAACAAACACAATAGGGTATAATCTCAACTTCAAACTTGAAGATATTCGCGACTCATACGGCTTTGATGTTACTTGCCAAGGGAGTGTGCCCATTGCGATTAAGGCTTACCTTGAGCGCCGCAATTCTCTTCCCGAAAGGGCTTTGAGACTTGCGATTTCAATGGGTGGCGATTCCGACACTATCGGAGCGATGACCGCCTCGATAGCCGGAGCGCAGCCATTTTATATAATCGGTGGCGAATTTTCTACCGACCTTATCAACCGGTGCCGCGCGTTGCTTCCGGCAGACTTGCTCGACATTAACGATCGTTTTGAGGCTTTTATCAGCCGCCCGTTGCGCCAATCCTATTATTTGGGAGGCAGTATGTTTGCCGGTGAATATCCCGGCGATAAGAATGTAGAAATGGCAGAAGCAAAACTGAAAAGAATGTACCACTTTGGAGTGCGTCATTTCATCGACCTCACCGAAGAGGGGGAGTTAATGCCCTACCGACATCTATTGCCC
Organism: Bacteroidales bacterium; assembly: GCA_004557195.1. Classification (GTDB taxonomy): domain Bacteria; phylum Bacteroidota; class Bacteroidia; order Bacteroidales; family Muribaculaceae; genus W0P31-042. The sequence continues at coordinate 942 of SFER01000148.1, forward strand.
GGCGACACCACCTATCTGCGTTTCCCCATTCGGGATGTAAGTGTGCCGAAGTCGGTCGAGGCTGTGCATCAACTCATCGACAATATTGAATACTGTGTAAAGCAGGGCGGATACACTTATATTCATTGCTGGGGTGGTGTAGGGCGTACAGGTACTATAGTGGCGTGCTATGAAGCCCGAAATATGGAAGAACCCACTCCGGAGAAGGCTCTTACCTTTATGCGAAACCGTTTTGCCATGATGCCCAAGGCAGCATACCGCAAGGCTCCCGAAACACAGGAACAGATAGATTTTGTGCGTAGGTTTGTGGATAGTTGTAAATCAAAAAAAGAATATATGAAATTGAGAACAAAAGACCGCATCCGTGGCTCGCTGATGGCAGGTGCCGCAGGCGATGCGTTGGGATATACAGTGGAATTTATGAGCCGCAATCGCATTCTTTCGACATACGGCAATCGTGGAATCACCAGGTTTGCCTTGAGCCACGAGGGGAAGGCTCTGATAAGCGACGACACGCAGATGACGCTCTTCACCGCCAATGGTATGCTCATGGGCATCACCCGTGGTTGTATGCGAGGTATTGGTGGAGAGCCGGAGCGGTATGTCGATGGCGCCTATCTCGATTGGTATTACACACAAACCGGACGCAAAAAAGAGTTCCAAACCAACGACTTCCACTACACATGGCTTCGCGACCTTCCCGAATTGGCTCAACTCCGTGCTCCGGGTAACACCTGTTTGTCGGCGTGTGAGAGCCTGTTGCAAGGAAATTCTGTAAATAACTACAGCAAAGGTTGCGGCGGCATCATGCGCGTAGCTCCTATGGCACTGCTCATGGCGGCTCATCATTTCTATGATGTTGCCCAAATGGATACTGCCGCTGCCGAAATTGCCAAAGTTACCCACAAACACCCCTTGGCATTCCTCCCGGCTGCGATGCTCACTCATTTAATCTACCGAATCATTTTGATGGATGTGAATGAGATCGTAGCCTCAATGTCATCGATAGTTGATGACACCATCGATTCTCTCGCCGATGTATATCCCGGTGAATATGAAAATGACAAGCAGATTCTTGCCTCACTCACCCGAAAAGCGGTGTCGCTTGTGGGTAATGGTGCCTCTGATGCCGATAATATTCGGCAACTCGGCGAAGGCTGGACCGGAGAAGAGGCTTGGGCGATTGCCCTCTATTGTGCTTTGCGCCATATCGGTAGCGTTGAAGATGCGATTATCGCCGCCGTGAATCACGATGGCGACAGCGACTCCACCGGAGCGGTGTGTGGCAACATTATGGGCGCGATTTATGGCTATGAGGAGTTGAAGCGTCGAAACATCTTCTGCCCCGATGGTCATGCTCTCGAAGATACGCTTGAGTTGTCAAATATCATCCTCGCTATTGCCGACGACCTCTATTCGGGCTGCATTATTAGTGAATATTCCGATATCGACACCCCCGAAAAGGCTCAGTGGTATGCTCGCTACTGTCGTATGCTCCCCTTCGGGATAGCGGTGAAGAATGGTTACAATCGGAAGTTCACTCCCGAGCAAATCTCATCGCTAAAGGAGGGCGAGATATTCGTGTTTGGTAGCAACCTCGCAGGCGCTCATGGCGGTGGAGCCGCGCGATATGCCTATCAGCACTTCGGTGCCGAGTGGGGTTGTGGTGTGGGAATGACAGGAAGCACCTATGCCATCCCTACTATGCAGGGTGGGGTGGAAACTATTCAACCCTATGTCGATGAGTTTATTAGGTTTGCTATTGTTAACAGTGAATTCACATTCTTCGTTACGCGCATAGGCTGTGGTATTGCAGGATTTCGCAATGAGGATATTGCTCCGCTGTTCAAGGATGCTATCTCGGTGCCCAACATCATTCTCCCGCGAGAATTTGTCGCGTGCATCGAAAAATTAGCGTAGAAGCCGCCTTATCGCTTTGTGGCATTTCCGCTTCTCTCCGTCTGATAGGGTAGTGTTGTGCTTTGTGCCGCCCTTCTCGACGGTTGCGACGATTTTGAATCCGCTGTAGCTGCACACCTCCTTGAGCGCGCGAATTGCTCCATGGCTTTGGTGCATGAGTATGTTGAGCGGCCAAGGAGTGGTGGAGCAACTTGCCAGCACGCAGCGCTTCCCTTTGTGCAGCCCTACAGGGATGCCGCGAGGACTCTCGTCCATCAAGCCATACACTATTCTGTCGAATAGCACCTTGAGTGTGCCCGGCATATTGCCCCAATAGCATGGTGCGGCGACAATCAGCGCATCTGCCGCCTTGATTTTCTCAAGCACCCGTTGGGCATCGTCCTCGGGTAGCATACAAGCATGGGCAGAACGGCATTTCATGCAGGCAATGCATGGTCGCACGTTGAGTTTCTGCACCTCTATTACCTCGGTATCTGCTCCGAGACGCTCTGCCTCGCTGCACATCTCGCCAACCATTTGTGCTATGTTCCCGTTCTTTCGCGGGCTGGCATTAAGAATAACTATTTTCATTTTGCATTTTATAATAGTTCGATTGCAATTTGAGCACAAGCCTCGGCATCGGCGAGCGCATGGTGATGATTTTCAAGACAATAGCCACACGCTGCGGCAACGGTGTGAAGCTGGTGGTTCTCGAGATGCGGCATTTTGCGGCGAGCGGCTCGCAGTGTGTCGTAAAACTCATAATCGGGATAATCCATTTGATACACTCGGAACACGGCTCGCAAGCAACTTTCGTCGAAAGCCTTGTTGTGAGCCACCAACGGAAGCCCCTCAATCATAGGCTCAATTTGAGCCCACACATCGGGGAACACCGGGGAGTCGTCGGTGTCGTCGCAACACAGTCCATGCACTTGCGAGCATCGGTAGCAGTAGTAATTCGGCTCCGGCTGAATGAGCGAGTAGAACGAATCCACAATCTCGCCGTCGCGCACGATTACCACTCCCACCGAGCACACCGAAGAGCGTTCGTAATTGGCTGTCTCAAAATCTATTGCAGCAAAATTCTCCATATTAGACAAAAATTGTTATGCAAAATTACATAAAAATGCTCACATTCACCAATAAAAATAGAGACTGCCCGAGTGGTCAGGCAGTCTCTTGAGTGGAATGTTATTTCTGATTATTCTTCGCTGAGGAGGATTTCAACAATCTTGATTGCAGATGCCGGGATGCGGCTACCGGGACCAAAGATTGCTGCAACGCCTGCCTTGTAGAGGAAGTCGTAGTCTTGCGGAGGAATTACACCACCTGCGATTACTACGATATCTTCGCGGCCGAGTTTCTTGAGTTCGGCAATCACTTGCGGGATGAGGGTCTTGTGACCTGCTGCAAGAGATGATACACCGAGCACGTGAACATCGTTTTCAACAGCCTGACGTGCTGCTTCTTCGGGAGTTTGGAAGAGAGGACCCATATCCACGTCGAATCCACAGTCGGCATAGCCTGTTGCTACAACTTTTGCACCGCGGTCGTGTCCGTCCTGACCCATTTTGGCAATCATGATACGAGGTTGACGACCTTCTTTCTTTGCGAATTTCTCGCACAACTCCTGAGCCTTTGCAAACTCGGGGTCTTGTTTTGTTTCTGCTGAGTACACGCCTGAAATTGTTCTGATTACTGCTTTGTAACGGCCTACGACTTCTTCGCAAGCATCTGAGATTTCACCAAGTGTTGCTCTCACGGCAGCGGCTTTGACTGCGAGGTCGAGGAGGTTGCCTTCGCCGGTCTTGACACATTCTGTGATTGCGGCAAGAGCAGCTTTTACAGCCTCGGGGTCGCGTTTTGCCTTGAGGGCTTCGAGACGCTCGATTTGCTCTTTGCGCACTTGTGTGTTGTCGATTTCGAGGATATCGATAGGATCTTCTTTCTCGAGACGATATTTGTTCACACCCACGATAGTCTGCTTGCCCGAGTCGATGCGTGCTTGTGTGCGTGCAGCGGCTTCTTCGATACGCATTTTGGGAAGACCGGTTTCGATGGCTTTTGCCATACCGCCGAGTTTCTCAATTTCTTGGATGTGTTCCCAAGCGCGGTGTGCAAGTTCATCGGTGAGAGCCTCTACATAGTAAGAACCACCCCATGGGTCAACTTCCTTGGTGATGTAGGTCTCTTCCTGGATATAAATCTGGGTGTTACGAGCGATACGTGCCGAGAAGTCGGTAGGAAGTGCGATTGCCTCGTCGAGAGCGTTGGTGTGGAGCGACTGGGTGTGTCCGAGTGCTGCGCCCATAGCCTCGATACAAGTACGACCAACATTGTTGAATGGGTCTTGCTCGGTGAGCGACCATCCCGAAGTCTGGCAGTGTGTACGCAATGCGAGCGATTTGGGGTTCTTGGGGTTGAATTGTTTAACAATCTTAGCCCAAAGCATACGAGCGGCACGCATTTTTGCGATTTCCATGAAGAAGTTGGTACCGATTGCCCAGAAGAATGAGAGGCGAGGAGCAAATGCGTCGATATCCATGCCGGCGTTGACACCTGCGCGGAGGTATT